>NC_013892.1:1509106-1810927 GCF_000027225.1 Xenorhabdus bovienii SS-2004 | reverse complement strand
GCTAACTCATATGCTCGCAAGACTGTTGATTTACCAGCGTTGTTTTTACCTACAAGACAAACAATGTTATCAAGTGCAATATCGATGCCTTCATTCCCGATACATCCAATGTTCCGGATGGTCATGCGAAGCAATTTTGAACGATTCTCTGCTGCCATATATCCCTCTAAATTACAAACAGATAACAGCCTCATTCTAAACAAGCGAGCCACCTCAAAAGGTGATGCCGACTATAAATCCGTATTTATTACGAATAACAGTACTGATTCTTGCGGTATATTTTCCGGCAGGAGACTGATAGAGGGATGTGATGGATGAGCTTTATTGCAAAGCTACTGAGCAGGAGATAAGCCAACAATGGCATGTTAGTTAAGATGGGAACAGCCCGAAAAAGATCAAGGGGTGGCTGCAAAAGCAGCCACAATCAATCTTTTATAATAATTAACTGTTTTTTTGTTCAAACAATGGTGCTAAACACTGAACTTCCCACAACGCCTCAGCATTCAGTACATCAAAGTACAGCCACTGGTTGTTTTCATTATTGGTTAAATCAATTTTCCAGTTGGTCTTCACGTAGCAGGCTAAAGCTGCCCGGCAGGTAACAGAATGCACGCTGCCATTTATTGAAAACTCACGCGATATTTCATTAATCGTTTCCTTTGGAAGATTCTTTTTAAATTCAATAATAAAAGTGATTTCTTCATTCCATTCTATGTCCGTCTTCTCAGCCAGAGTCGGTGAGACGGATGGTTCCTTATGAGCATTGAAGAGCCTGGAAAACTTAAAGTTTTTAAATCCACTGCGATTCGGTTCTCCGTTATTTCGATCGTAGGCTCTGAAATACCAGTTCTTACGGTCAACAAACAATGCTGATGGAAACAGTATCCTTTCCCTGTGATCTCCGCTTTTTGAACCATATGAGCATCTAATGGCGCACCGTTCCTTTATTGCTCGGGTTACCGCAGCCACCTGTTCTTCTTTGAGACGTTCCGGTTGATAGAGTGGGTCCACTTCATCAATAGGTAGCATGGGCCGCTTTTGCATTAATTCGGAGCGCGTAAATCCATATTGAATCAGGTTAAGTGCTGTATGAACGCCGATCCTGACCAAAGGGGTATAGCTGTCCGCGAGGATAGTGGTCCTTTTGGTTGCGGTATCAATGCTGCAGTTATCTGGTTTCAACTCTCGATAAAGAGCAAGGTCCTTTGATGCTGCTGCCTGAGCAACCTTGAACTCAGCCATAATTTCAGCTCTGGAAATGCTGCCAAGGTAGCGAATGCAGAGGTCTATGTACGCCAGTCGTTCCGCCTGGGGAAGAGAATAGGCGTCGACCAGCAGTTCCAGATAAACGTCATGAAACTTTGTCATCGATACGCTCCAGGTTATGATACATTAAATATACCGTGCATTATTTCATGTTGCACTGTTTTAAGCAATGAGATAGGATCGATTCTGTCGAGAAAGTAATCATATCGACATGATAGTTCAGGAAGGTTCGTTCAGGTGAAGTTGTTGGTCTGGCTGGATTATTTCTGAGGGGACGGTGAAGGACTGTCTGCAAACAGTCCTTCACCAGAAAAACAAAAACTCTGCGGAACGTCATTCACCACTGAGTCTTGCTGATCAGAATGTTGAGTATACGTTAATTATTGCGTAGCCGACAAGCCTGCCTCCGGTGAAATGACACTCCGTGCAACACAAGGAGTGGTATATGACCACGCCACGAATGGGCTACTGCCGGTCATGTATTAAATGGTTAGTTGCTGTGATATGCTTCCGGCTTTTTAAGGATGAAGTATGGCCAAAGTTGATGTCTATTGCCGTTATTGCCACAAATCAGAACAGGTCAAAGGACATGGGAAAGGAAATGGCGGACATCCTCGTTATCGCTGTTATAGCTGCTGTAAGGTCTTTCAGTTGGCGTATACCTATCAGGCCTGCAAACCCGGCGTTAAAGAACAGATTGTCGATATCGCGATGAATAACGGGGGAATTCGTGACACCGCTCGGATCCTGAAAGTCGCCACCGCCACCGTCATGAAAACATTAAAAACCTCAGACCCCGAAACGTAACGACACTTCCCCTTGCGGAATGTGGCATCCAGATTGTCTGTGAAATCGACGAGCAATGGTCGTTTGTCGGCAATAAGAAAAACCAACGCTGGCTTTGGTATGCTTGGGAACCCCGCCTGAAGCGAATAGTGGCTCATGTTTTTGGCGATCGCAGTCGAAAAACGTTAGACAAGCTGCTTACCCTCTTATCTTCCTTTACTATTCGGTTTTACTGCACGGATGACTATGTTGTTTATGACCCACTTCCCGAGGAAGAGCACTTGACTGGAAAGGCGTTTACTCAGCGTATAGAGAGAACGAATTTAACGCATCGTACCCGAATCAAAAGGCTGAATAGAAAAACCATTGGGTATTCAAAATCGGAAGAAATGCACGATAAAGTGATAGGAACCTTTATTGAACGTGAACATTATTTTTAATACCTAATCTAATCATTTAATACATGACCCTACTGCCCACGCTGTAAACCGGATTGTGAAATCACTTTTGCTACAAAAGCCATTCATGAAAAGACGGGTAAGGTGATTCTGCCGAAAAAGGGCAAAGTCCTAGTTATTCCCCATTGCACGGCTTGCCGCAAACCGAAGAGTTCCGGAGGGACAGTGCTTTGAATACTAAAGAACAAACGAGTACTTCTGGCGGGCGTTTTAATACAACTGACGAAGTGAAACGTATTGTCTGGATCCGGACCGCAGGCCATTGTGAACTCTGTGGAGTCGACCTGACTCATGATTACAGAGTTGGTACACCAATGAGATGGGGAGAAGTTGCCCATATTTTACCGGCAAGTCCTAAAGGGCCCCGAGGAAACGTTGATCATAGTGGTGATCGAGCTCTGGCACTCACAAATGATTTCGCCAACCTAATGCTTTTGTGCCCTGGTTGCCATGACAGGATTGATCGGGACGAAGACGGCTACCCTGAAAATGATTTAAGCGGGTTGCATCAGGCCTGCCTGGAGCGTATCAGGCTGGCAGCGTCTTCGCCGAGAGAAGGTCGAGCTATTCCTGTTATTGTGCAAAGCCAGCACTTTGCCACTACCAACAACATTCCTGTCGGTGATTTGCTAATGGTGATGTCTTCAGAGGGGTTAACCGCTTTTGGGCACCCGATTAACATTATCTTCCCAGCACCAGGTCCCAGGGGCAGGGATTTATACTACTGGCAGAATGTGAAAGATGACATTCACTATAAACTAGCTGGTGAGTTGGCACGCCGTGGTGGGATGTATGGAGATTTACCAGCATTAGCGGTTATTGGCGTCGCTGATATTCCTGCATTAATGTTACTCGGGCAAGCCATTGGCGATCGTACGAAACGTTTTCTTTTTTCAATGAGCCGTTCGCATGGTCTACGCTGGCCGGATAAATCAGCTGAGCCTCCTGATTTCCTGTTTTCTTCGGCTCCTGAAGGGAAAGGCCCATTGGCTCTTGTTATTTCTATTTCTGCCAAGATCCCGCCGCGTGATGTCATGACAGCTATACCTGATGTCCGCATTGCTGAGTTCACTATTCCTGAACCGGGGTATGCAATAGTCAGCTGCCGTGAGGTGATCCATGCCTTTCGTGATGAGCTACAGAAACGCTTAAGCCAGCTTGAAGCAAGCACTGATGAAGCAATCCATGTTTTTGCCGCTATTCCTGCAGCTTTAGCCATCGAGTTCGGTGCTTTGTTAACAACACAGCATCAACATCCGTATGTCATATTCGACCGTGAAAACATGAGTCAGAACCAGTTCAGGCCAATGCTGACTATTGGTCATTCTCAGGAGCTATAGTGATGAACAATGAACAAACGAAACGTAGCAGCTGGGAGTATTTTCTCCTTCGCGCAGCAAGAAAAATCTCGCTATCAGAACCTCAGTACGAGAAGATCAATGGTCGTTATGACCAATTGCAGAGCATCCTTTCTGCATCTGACGATCCTCTTCTTGCTGAAGCTCATATTTTTCCTCAGGGGTCAATGCGGCTAAAAACAACTATAAATCCGGTACCCGATGCTCCAGCTGACTTGGGGACTATCGATGCGGATGCTATTGTCTGGTTGCCACATGCCAAAGGCGTGGATGCAGGAAGAGTATTAAACGCGATCGAAAAGCGTTTTAAAGAGGGAAGCCGGGTACAGGGGGATATCCAACAACTTCGTCGCGGTGTAAGAATCGTTTACGCCGATCAAAACCCCGGTTTTCATATCGATGTCACCCCGGCACGTGCCTGCTTCTGGAATGAACAGGATAACGGGCTTGGCATGCTTGAAGTTCCCGATCGTGAGCTCGGATGGAAGGCAAGTAGCCCCATTCCTTATTCCGACTGGCTCCATCATGCTTCCAGCCTGGAAGTTATGCTCGAAAGTTATGTTGCGCTTAACAAAAGTTTTGCGACAGCGGATTCTGCTACCCAGGAGCCTCTACCCGAGTATGGAGATTATCAGAAGGAGGATCCGCTGCGTGCTAGTATTAAACTGCTGAAACGTCATCGCGATGAATGGGCTATCCGGACGAAAAATGAAAAGAATCGCCCAATATCTGCAGTAATCACAACGCTGGCAACTCACGCGTATCTGGACGTGGTGAAACAATCTCAACAGCGGCCTTTTACGCCTCTGGAGGCTATCATTGAGATTGTGCGCATAATGCCGCAATTTATTCGACTCAACGGCCACGAATATATGATTTGTAATCCGCGAGATAGCGGTGAGAATTTTGCTGAGAAGTGGAATCGTCCAGGGGAAGGCCCATTTTATCGTCGGGCTTTCTATGACTGGCATGAAAACGCCAGTCAAGCCGTGAATCTTGGGCTTCAGAATTATTCCTCCACAGATTCCTTCGCCTTGGCAGTTAAGGAAAATTTTGGCATCGGGCGTGCATTTGTTGATGAGATTAATTCGCAGGTCCCAGCAAGTTGGACAATGCCGGGTCGAGCTGCGGGGGTAACCCGGAATGCAGCCTCAATGGGCGCACTTTTCGGGAGTGCGACGGGCAGTAGCCGGTCTCAGGTAAACGTGAAACCGGTGGGACGCCTTGGCTGAACTAACAGATACTCCACTTCAGCAGGGAATAGCCGCTCTGAGGGAAATTCTCGGAAATGGTGACACCTCAGGAATGCTCCAGCCCGCCAGTGTGCGGGCTGGAGAAGCTGCGGCATTTTGCTTTCCTTTGCCGATTGATTGCGCGGGTGAAGAGCGGAAACTGTATATTGGTTTTCCCAACAATTTTCCTTCCGAATCCCTGCGGCTCCACGTTGAGCCTTCGCCCTGGCTTCTCTGGCCTCACGCCATGGAGTCCGGGTTATGTCTTCATGGTTTTAAAGAACGCCCTATTACAGGCTCCCCTGCAAGCATTGTTCGGGACAGTATTTCACGGCTGACGAGTATCCTTTCATTGTCATTGATGGGAAGTGATGCTGAGCGGAGAAAGGCTGAATTTCAGAACGAAATTACATCATACTGGATTCGACAGCATGGTAAGTCTTTACAGGACCTTATTCTGCTGGGTCGTCCAATAGAGGCTTCAGAGCTTTTTGCTGTTAGCGATCCGCGATATCTCATACCCTCCGGGAAAGAAACCGTCTGGTTGTCGTCTGACGTGGAGGCTATCAAGAAGCACTTCAAACGAATGACCGGGCGAACTGTAACAGTTCGGTCACCCATGGCGGCAGGGTTCTATATAAAACTGGAGAGCTACCCTGATATCAAATTTCCCACACCAAAGGGTTTGATTGCATGGTTGCTGCCTCATATATCCGAGGGCGACGCACAAAAGTTATCTGACTGGTTTGAGAAGAGCAGCTCAATGGTAGCAAGGTGGATCATCCTTGAATTACCTGGGAATAATGGATCACCAGTTTACACACTGAACCTCTATGCTCGTCGGCATAATACCGATCGAGGACCGAAGCTTGGACTCAGGGCTTCACGCCGTAAGCCTGTCCGGGCCTCAGGTGAGTTACCGGAATGTATTCGTTCATCCGGCCTGAATGTAATTGACCGTGCAGATATCCATTCTCGTGACCTAAGTAATGAAATAAAAGGGCTTGAAACTGCGCATGTTGTTTTTGTCGGAGTTGGTTCTTTGGGTGGGGCAGTGGCGTCGCAACTGGTAAGAGCTGGTCTGAAGCAACTGACGCTGATCGATCCAGATAATCTCGAATCAGCGAATTTGGGCAGACATATACTTGGGGCTGATGATCTTGGGAAACCAAAGGCGCAGGCATTACAGTACAGGCTCACTCGGGATTTACCGACTATTGATGTAGCCGCATTCAATACTTATGCACAATTTATTATGGAGTTAAAGCCGGAGATTTTTGAAAAGGCAGATTTAATTATTGTCACTACAGCAGACTGGGAATCGGAAGTTGCACTGTGGACAAAAAAAGCAGAAGGTGCGACCTGGGGTCTATTACAGGGATGGAGCGAACCACATACTCTGGTTGGACATGCCTTAATTGCTCCTCAAGGGGCACATGATGGCCGATACCTGTTTAGCGATAACGGTGATTTTATTCACCGTTATACAAACTGGCCTGAGGGCGGTGTTATTCCACTCCCGGCATGTGGGGAAAGTTTTATTCCCGGTGGTTCGGCTGGGATGACTAATATTGCGGCCATGGTAGCACAAGCAGCCATAAGATTTCTGAACACGCATCAGCATGGCCCTGCGTGGGTGACCAGTCTTTACCGTCCTCAGGATGCAGTGTTGAGTGGCGGGAAATATCTAGGACCAGAACTTCCTGAAGGAACAATCCTGAGTGTTCTGGAGCGAGGCTGGCCCGAATCTGAGAAAAATAATATATGAGCGGCCCAGTATGGCACTGGATATGGCCTGGGATAGAAACTGAGCTGATGGTTTCCCGGTCAGTATCCGATGTCTTTTCCAGCTACAGACAGAATAACTCTTCTACAGAAAAAGGTGGGCAACTGTTCGTCGACCCCACTTACCCTTCCGGCATGTTGCTGTCTTTTGCAACTGTTCCCCATTATGCCGATAGAGCTGGAAGGACCTGGTTGGAGCTGGATGCTAAACGTTGCAGAGAAGAGATTGAAAACGCGAATGACCAAGGCCTACGTCTGGTAGGCTACTGGCATACACATCCACAAGTTATCCCGCAGATTTCTTCCACTGATATTTTGAGTTTCGCACGCTTTGCTCAACGTTATGCCCAAGAGCTACCCTACCCCATAGCTGTCATAGTGGGGACTTCACTTTCACCAGAAGGCGTTAAAGCCTGGTCTATCAGAGCGGGAACCTGTATTGAAGCTTTGAGGATAAATGGCGCAGATTAACCTGAGCGAATATCTCCGGTTTGCCTGGCAAGCATTAGGGCAAACAATTCGGCCTGAAAGCGAGCATCTTCAAGCGCATTGTGGTTTGGCTTAGTGCAAGGTTTCAGAATGGCTGACATATGGGATGATTTTGTTTCGGACCAGCTGTATCCGTAGGCACCCATGAAATATGCTTTTATATCTATTGCGGTAAAACCAAAAGGATTGATTCCGACATATTTGTAGAAGTAATAATTGATAAATGACCAATCAAAAGGGGTATTGAGCCCCACAAAAATCGCTTTCTGTCCCGGATCAATGACGCTTTCTATCCATACTTTAAATTGATGCATTGCTGCTGAAGGGGGAAGCCCGTCCTGTTCAAGTTGCATTAGATCTAACCCGGTTACAGCAAGAGATTCAGGATCGTGCTCGGGACTGTCAGGTTGTAATTCAAGGTATATAGCTACTTCAGCCTGATGTACCAGACACGCTCCGATGGAAAGGAGGCTGAATACTCCGGGCACAGGTCCTGATGTTTCGACATCGACTGAAATATAAACCTCAGATTTTCTCATGGCGGGTTAATCAACTTGTTGAATGTGGGTGAAATTTATTTTTAGAGCTTAGTGGAAATGAAGGCGTTTGTATGCAAAATCCATTGATTCATCTCGCTCCAGCTACTAATGCAACTAACCAAGAATAACGGTTCAATCGCCTGGATACCGATTCAGAGATACCGACATTTAAAATAATCTCAGACACATATTATCCTAACGAATCACCCCCGAAGCCTTCCTGGCTCGGGGGTTTTGTTTTTCTGTCTGAGGTCGTTTCATGAAAAAATCAGAAGGTCTGCAGGCCATCGAGAAACCGCTGGCTTCACTCCCCCATGCCATTGGCAAACATATTCTTGACCATATTCAAAAGCTCACTCACTACGAACCAGTCATCGGGATCATGGGCAAAACAGGCGCGGGAAAATCATCTCTGTGTAATGCGCTTTTCCAGGGGGAGGTTACGCCCATCAGTGACGTCCACGCCTGCACCCGTGACGTACTGCGATTTCGCCTGAGAAAAGGTGAACATAGCCTGATACTGATAGACCTCCCCGGAGTAGGTGAGAGTGAGCAACGGGATAAAGAATATGAATCTCTATATCGCAATATTCTCCCCGAGCTGGATCTCATCTTGTGGGTTATCAAAGCCGATGATCGGGCCTTCTCTGTGGATGAACGCTTCTACCGGCGAGTGATGACTGGCTACCAACAACGGGTACTGTTTGTCGTTAATCAGGTTGACAAAATCGAGCCAAGCCATGAGTGGTATGTCACCGGCAATGCACCATCACCGCACCAGTGGGTGAATATTGAGGCCAGGCTGGCATCCATTCGTCAGTTATTTTCACCACTCCATCCGGTGTGCGCTGTCTCAGCGAGAACAGAATGGAATCTGCCATCAATGGTAGAAACGATGATGTGCTACCTGCCAGACCGAGCCACCAGCCCATTGGCGACACAACTGCACGGGAGGTTATGCGGTGAACTGGTAAAAAAGCAGGCTCGTGAGGGCTTTGGTAATGCGATCGGGGAGGTGTTTGATTCTGCGGAAGCGGCATCATTTATTCCCGTGCCACTAAAAACGGTTATTCGTACTATCCGTGAGGCAGTGGTATCCGTTGCCCGTGCCGTTTGGGACTGGTTTTTCTTCTGAGCTGGCTTACCTGCCATTATATTCAGGACACACCCTGTCCATTCTGAGGTTTATAAGCTACTGAATTTCTAAAGTTTCCTCTTTACACCCCATCAAGGCTGATTTCAGCAACAGTAAAAAATACGTCTTCTTGTGTCCATACCCTGTCCCATCCGTTCGTTAGAATAAATTTTTAATTTTCAGCTAATTAACCTGAATTCTGGATAAAAAATTGAACTAAGTGCCTGTTCCAAGATCAGAATTTTCGACCAAGAAAAAAACGATCTAATAAGGAACAGGCATGGATAAATTCGTTGAACTTTTTTGTGATGTCGACGATTTTTGTCGTATTTTCATTCCACAGTGGGAACAACAGTGTATCGAGAACGGACACAGACAACGCCGCCGTTATGGGCGCATGAGTGTCAGTGAGATCATGACCATTCTGATTTTTTTTCATATGTCAAATCACCGTAATTTCAAAACATTTTATTTGGGGCTCATTTGGCAATACCACCGCAACGATTTTCCGGTCTTACTCAGTTACACCCGTTTTATCGGGATGGCTTCCTCTGTTTTAGTTCCTCTTTGTAGCTATTTGACCCATCTAAAAGGAAAACCCACAGGACTCGCTTTTATCGATTCTACTCATCTCCGTGTTTGCCATAATATTCGTATTCCACGCCATAAAGTTTTTGACGGGGTAGCGAAACGGGGGAAAAGTACGATGGGCTGGTTTTACGGGTTTAAGCTGCATCTGATAGTCAATCATCAAGGGGAAATTATGGCAGCCAAACTCACGCCAGGCAATGTGGATGACCGCGAGCCAGTGCATGAATTAGCAAAAGGATTAACCGGTTCTCTTTACGGAGATAAAGGCTATATCAGCCAATCCCTTGTGGATACTTTAGCGGAGACAGGGGTGACGTTCATCACCAAAAAGCGGCATAACATGAAAGCTAAAGCCCTCAGTGCATGGGATAATATGATGTTATCAAAGCGTTTTATTATAGAAACGATTAATGACCAATTAAAAAATATCTCTCAAATAGAGCACTCACGCCATCGTAGTCTACAAGGGCTCATGTTGACTGTTTTGGGCGGACTGATTGCTTATTGCCTGAAAAAGAATAAACCGTCACTGAATATTATCCACTCGGAAAAGGATGTCTTAGTGACGGCTTAACCAGAATTCAGGTTAATTATATTACTGGAGAACCTGTCTCATGACTCAGGCTGAACGCCGTCATGACCGGCTTGCCGTCAGGCTGTCGTTAATTATCAGCCGCCTGGTGGCGGGTGAAACTCTGGATTTGCGAAAGCTGGCAACTGAATTTGGTGTGTCGGTTCGTACCCTGCGCCGGGACTTTCGGGAACGTCTGATGTATCTGGATCTGGAGTATCGCAAAGGTCAGTGTCGCTTGCTGTCCGGAGGTCGACAGAGAGAGCTGGCGGTGATGACGTTTGCTCGTCAGTCGGGTGTTGAAGCGCTGTTTCCTGATATGGACAACCATCTGGTCAGTTCACTTCTGAGCGGGCCGGGTGAGTCTCCATGCCTTATTTGGAACGGGGATTCACTATTGCAATCACCAGACCTCGGCGTATTTACCAGACTGGTGAGTGCAGTTTCGGAACATCGGAGGGTGACACTACTGGGTAATGGTTGCCGCTGCACGGGACTCGCTCCCTATCGTCTGGTATTGCGTGACCGTGAGTGGTATCTGACCGGTGAGCATCAGGCCCGGATCGCCGTGTTTCCTCTGGCGGATATACGGGCTGTCACGCTTAATAAGGACAGTTTTGCCCCGGATATGGCTGTGCGCGAAATTCTTTCTCGTCCCGATTTTCTTCAGGCACTACCACACTTTCAGTGTATCGAAGACGTTATATCTTCCTTTAGTACCAACAATATTTAACCAAATAAAAGGACAATGAAATGAAAAAAACAAAGTTATTGTTATTAATATCTGGGATCGCTGCTGGAATAATTACATCAAAATTAGCGGAGGCATCCAGCCTTTATAAAGGTGTATTACCTGCCGCAGTCAACAATAAGGATGGCAACAGGTTTTGGTGCAATGCTTATCAGCAGGTGAGAAAAATGTGCAAAGCAACTGAAATTGATGCGTCAGGTGGGTTTATCTTGATACGTTCTGCCCCTTTAAAAGATTGCGAAGCTGGTGTTTGGGGATGGATCAATCCTGGTGACAAGAATATCCTAACTGATTATATTGCAACGGGTTATACCATTACTGCTGATGCTAAACTTAATGTGACAGTCAAGGAACTGTGCAGTCCCGGCATGAAAGTAACCTTTAGACCTAATAGTAAAAGACCTCAATTTGATGACATGGTCGGACCGTATAATGGAAAAGAAGTCTTCCGTTATAAATGGCCTGACTCAAAATAAATTATAATGAATTAAGGTTTGGATATGAAAAGACTATCTATTTTTACCATATTGTTATTCCCTATTACCTCTTTTGCGGTTCCTAATATGTGGGCCAGTGGCTTTGGTCAGGGCATAACTGAATACCTGATCATCAGCCCGGAAAATGTCGTTTTTAACCTTAACTGCACCATGAATCCGGATGAGCAGAATATCCTACAGCACAATGTACTCATCGACCTACCTGACGGTACTCGCTTGGACTCACGCGATGACAAAACAACAATAACGGTTGTGACCGATGATCAACAGTTCCCGTTACCTGCATCGCTGGGCTGGCGAAATGGGGATAACGCCTGGATTCAGTTTATTGATGCCCTTGGTCACGCCGCAACGTTCGATGTTTATGTTAATGATAAAAAAGTAGGAAGTTTTACTCCTGGTATTAAGAATACAGAAAAAGAGCTGGATGACCTCAGCGGTTGCAGAAATATCGCTGGTTAACATTTCTTATAAGTAACCATCCCACCATCTTACGGGCCATGCCTCCTTTGGGAAGCATGGCCTCTTCGTTTTTAATCTCCAAAAAAGGAATTAATCATGACCCGATTAGCCAGCCGCTTTGGTGCGGTTAATGTTGTACGCCGCGACCGCCCATTAACTCACGACGAACTGGCGCATTATGTGCCGAGTGTGTTCAGCGAAGAAAAGCATGAATCCCGCAGCGACCGATACACTTACATCCCAACCATCACCCTGCTAGATAACTTGCAACGTGAAGGTTTCCAGCCTTTCTTTGCATGCCAGACCCGAGTACGTGACCAGAGCAAACGCGAACATACGAAGCACATGTTGCGCCTGCGGCGTGAAGGACAGATTACTGGCAAACAAGTACCGGAAATTATTTTGCTTAACAGTCATGACGGCTCCAGTTCATACCAAATGCTGCCGGGGCTATTTAGATCGGTTTGCCAAAATGGACTGATTTGCGGGTGCCGCATAAAGGCAATGTGGTGGAGAAAGTCATTGAAGGGGCTTACGAAGTACTGGGGATATTTGACCGAGTAGAAGAGAAGCGCGATGCCATGCAATCGCTAATGTTATCGCCGCCAGCACAGCAGGCGATGGCGAAAGCAGCATTAACCTATCGCTTTGGTGAAGAGCATCAGCCGGTGACGGAATCGCAAATCCTATCCCCACGCCGCTGGCAGGATGAAAGTAACGACCTGTGGACCACTTATCAGCGCATTCAGGAAAACCTGATTAAAGGCGGTCTGTCTGGACGAACCACCAAAGGCAAACGTGCCCATACACGCGCTGTTAAAGGTATCGACGGTGATGTGAAGCTTAACCGTGCTCTGTGGGTGATGGCTGAGAATATGTTGCAGCTTGCTTCATGAACCTTTTAATTATCTTTCATGCCCTGCCAATAAACCGGCGGGGCATTATGTTTTAAGGAACTGTGATGTCCGAAATCGCATTATCTCCCGTTTTTCCGGTTAACGAACAACGCATTATCCGTCGAGCCCTGCGTCTGCTGGAGAAATATCAGCGCCAGCCGGGAGAGTCGTTTACCTCAACCAGCGTCACTAAAACCTGGCTGCAGCTGCAAATGGCGGGCCTTGAGCGGGAAATCTTTATCGTCCTGTACCTCGATAACCAGCATCGTTTGCTGGAGCGTGAAACGCTGTTTACCGGCACGCTCAGCCATACGGAGGTACATCCTCGCGAAGTGGTCAAAGCGGCTCTACGCCATAACGCCGCTGCGGTCATTCTGGCCCACAACCATCCATCCGGCGAAATGGAGCCCAGCCAGGCAGATCGGCACATCACAAAGCGGGTAGTGAGTGCACTGGCCTTGGTCGAAGTGCGTGTGCTGGATCACCTCGTGGTAGGGGATGACGTGATGTCATTTGCAGAGCGCGGTTGGCTGTAGGTCCGGCAAAATATCATTAAAAGGAAACTGTTATGTCGTTATCTGATTCTCCCCAATGGGGACTGCAAAGTGATATTACCCCCCGCTTTGGCGCAAGGCTGGTACAGGAGGGCAAGCGTCTGCATTACCTGGCTGACAGGGCTGGTTTTACGGGGGAGCTTTAGCCCGATACACCTGAAGAAATTAGATCTGGCTTTCCCGCTGTTTGTAGAACAACTGGAAGATATGCTGCGTGCTGGCGAACTAAATCCACATCAGCAACGTCAGGTGAACATTCAACTTGCGAGTTTAACCTGTATAGCTGATACCCGTGGTAGCTGCGGTTACGTTTACATTTCTATTTATCCGACCCCGTAACACCTTCTCTCTTCTTCTTTTCTCAGGGTTCTAATCATGCAAACCTCAACTGTACCGGCCACGGTGCCGGTTTCATCACGCCTGTCTCCCGTCCAAGTGTGGCAACAACTGTTAACGTATCTACTGGAACACCATTACGGCCTCACACTCAACGACACGCCATTCCACGATGATTCAGCCATCCAGGAACATATCGAGGCGGGTATCACTCTTGCTGATGCGGTGAATTTTCTCGTGGAACGTTATGAACTGGTACGCATCGACCGCAAGGGATTCACCTGGCAGGAACAGACGCCGTTCCTGACCGCCGCCGATATTCTCAGAGCCAGGCGAGCAACGGGCTTAATAAATACCTGAATTCTTCGAGCCTCATTCCTGATTGTTACCTCTGAACTTCCCACCTTTTTTATTCAGAGCATAATGCGCCTGCCACTCCTGGCAGGCGTGTTTGCTTTTATGGACGATTAACGATGCAAACAGAACCCGACGTGTTAACAGATCACAACGAACTTATCCTTTCGACCAATATCGAACGTGTGGTCACTGGCCGCGATGCCGCACTGAAACAGATAGAACAACTTATTCAGCAGCTTGATGCCATTTCACGGCTAACCTCAGAAATTGGCGGTGGCACAGCGCAAGATTGGGCGATGAAGTCCGTGCACCGCTACGATAGCTGGCTGACTGAGAAGGTTGATAAAGCGATGCCTGCCGTCACCCGCAATATTGACCGCAGTATCTGGTGCGATTTGATGCTGAAGTCCGGCATGATGGCCTTGATGGATGCACAGGCTCGCGACCAGTGGCACAAGAACCTGGAGGAGGGCGACCTTCCTGCCATCAGCGAGGCGAATATCCTCAGTACTTTTGAGCAGCTACATCTGAACAAAATGGATGTCTTTGAACGTGGCATCATCAACGTCTTCAAAGGCCTGTCGTGGGATTACAAAACCAATAGTCCCTGCAACTTCGGTAAGAAGATCATCATCAATAATCTGGTAAGTCACAATCGCTGGGGATTTAGTCTGAACTGGGGTTGGCGGCGGGATCAACTGGCGGACCTGGAGCGAATGCTGTTTCTGCTGGATGGTAAACCGATACCCGACAACCGTGGCGATGTCACTACACGGTTGATGGAGCATATTCGGGACAACCCTTCGAAGGATGTCTACGAAGATGGTTTCTTCAGTATCCGTTATTTTCAGAAAGGAACCGCGCACATCACTTTTAAGCGGTGTGATCTGACAGAAAAGATGAATGATATTGTGGCGAAGCACTATCCGGGGATGCTGGCAGCGAGATGAAGAGGGCAGGGAGGTAATTCCTTACCTGACCCATTACCTGACCCGATTCGTATAAAACAAAAAAGAGTCAGATGATTTATCATCTAACTCCTTGTTTTATTTGGTGGCCCCTGCTGGACTTGAACCAGCGACCAAGCGATTATGAGTCGCCTGCTCTAACCACTGAGCTAAGGGGCCAGTGAAGTGGGAGAATTATACGGTACAGTTTGGGTTCAGGTCTAGTCCCGAAAATTCATATGCGCGTTTTATGTTCAATAATCAGCGACTTTTAACGTAATTTAACCGTTTAGTGGTAAACTCACTTGGTTTTTAGTGATTCCGGTCGTTTTTTGATAAATTATTTTGATTGCTTATCGTACTTTGTCGTACTCTAACAGAGTTCCAGGCTCTTTTTTTTGCTTTCCATTGATTTTCATCCGTTCTCATCACTTTCTATAAAAATATTTCTGTGAATCAATATGAACAGACATCATTTGTCAGCGGCTATTTTTGACCATCATCAAATAGAAGATAAATTCTTTTCATCTATCAGCCAGATGCATGCGCATATCAGTGAGCATGTTCGAGCCTATGTGACTGGGCTTGGAACTTATGCTTTAAATTTTTTGTTAGTGACAGATGGTCAGATGAAAACAGAAGAAGTGCTAAAAATGGCTATTCAGTTGATGGATGAAAGTGTAAGTGTCCCTTTTGGTATTTTTGCCGTGGAGCCTGACAGCAAAACTCTGGAAGTGATCAAACAGGCCGGATTTGTGCCCGATCCTGATGGTACTACGACGGCTATGTGGCTGGATTTGGCTAATTGGCAGATGGGCGAGGGGGCATTTTTGGCGTATGAAATCAGAAACGTTGATCACTGTCTGGCAGACTGGGCCATCCCGATAGAAAGTGCGTTTGAAACAGGGAGTATGTTATCAGGGCAATACCAGATATGTCATCAGGCTGCTTTGGATGCAGGGAAATGTCTGCAACACTATGCATTATATGTGGATGGGCAGCCGCTTTGTGCTTTAACGTTGTCGAGGATGGATAATATTGTTCGTCTTGATGATATTGGCACAGTCGTGGGAAAGCAGGGAAAGGGATATGCCTCTGCTTTAATAAATTATGTTCTGCATGAGGCCAAACAGTATGGTGCAGGCGCGTGTTATCTGGATGCTTCCCATGATGGTAATGCGCTGTATCAAAGGATTGGGTTTAAGCCATTATTTGAATATCAGGGATTTATCCGTGAGTCATAAAAAAACGCCTGTCGGAACAGACGTTTTTTAAGTTTATGAGCACATTCCCTGATCAGTCATCAAGGAAGCTGCGCAGTACTTCTGAACGGCTCGGGTGACGCAGTTTCCGCAGGGCTTTCGCTTCGATCTGACGAATACGCTCACGGGTTACGTCAAACTGTTTACCCACTTCTTCCAGTGTATGGTCGGTGTTCATATCGATACCGAAACGCATGCGCAGCACTTTCGCTTCACGCGCAGTCAGCCCAGCCAGCACATCGTGGGTGGCAGAACGCAGGCTTTCTGATGTTGCAGAATCCAGCGGCAGCTCCAATGTGGTATCTTCAATGAAATCCCCCAGATGTGAATCATCATCATCACCTACTGGTGTTTCCATTGAAATTGGCTCTTTAGCGATTTTCAGCACCTTACGGATCTTGTCTTCTGGCATCAACATACGTTCTGCCAGCTCTTCCGGTGAAGGCTCTCGACCCATTTCCTGCAACATCTGACGGGAAATACGATTGAGTTTGTTGATGGTTTCAATCATATGTACCGGGATACGGATGGTACGAGCCTGATCAGCGATAGAACGCGTGATTGCCTGACGGATCCACCATGTTGCGTAAGTTGAGAATTTGTAACCACGGCGATATTCAAATTTATCAACCGCTTTCATCAGACCAATATTACCTTCCTGAATCAGATCGAGGAATTGCAGGCCACGGTTGGTATATTTTTTCGCAATCGAAATAACCAGACGCAAATTGGCCTCAACCATCTCTTTCTTCGCACGGCGAGCTTTGGCTTCACCGATGGACATACGACGGTTGATATCCTTGACCTGCTCAATAGTCAGGCCGGTTTCTTCTTCAATTTGGCGCAGCTTTTGCAAACTACGCATCACATCGTCTTCAACTTCTGACAATTTATCAGACCACGGCTTGTTCATCGCTTTTGCTGCGGTGAACCAAGTATCAGTCGTTTCATTGCCAGAGAACAGTGTGATGAAGTTTTTCTTCGGCATTTTGCACAGTTCAACACACATCTTCATGATTTGACGCTCTTGAAGACGTACACGATCCATCATGGAACGCATGTTGTTGACCAGATAATCGAACTGTTTCGGTATCAAACGGAATTGTTTGAATACTTCGGACAGCGTTAAAATTTCTGCTGCGGTATTCGGATGGCTGCGACCGTAACTCTTGATTGACTGACGGGTCGTTTCATATTGGTCGCGCAGTTCCTGAAACTTTTGGCGAGCCAATTCTGGATCGATGCTGTTATCATCTTCGCTGTCAGCATCGTCTTCACTTTCTTCGTCATCATCGTCGTCAGAGTCATCAAGCTCTGCCTGAGGAAGTTCTGAGCCAATGTGAGTAGCTGTCGGTGAAAGATCTTCTTCTGCGTTAGGATCAACGAAGCCAGTGATCAAATCAGACAGACGGCACTCGCCTGCTTCTACGCGGTCGTATTGCTCCAGCAAATATGTGATCGCTTCAGGATATTCGGCGACAGAGCACTGTACTTGGTTGATGCCATCTTCAATGCGTTTTGCAATGTCAATCTCACCTTCGCGAGTCAGTAGCTCAACCGTACCCATTTCACGCATATACATACGAACCGGATCGGTGGTGCGTCCGATTTCTGACTCGACACTGGATAACACCTGAGCAGCAGCTTCTGCCGCATCTTCATCGGTGTCGTTTGTGTTTTCTGCCAACATGAGATCATCAGCATCAGGTGCTTCTTCCATTACCTGAATGCCCATGTCATTGATCATTTGGATGATATCTTCTATCTGATCAGAATCGACGATATCTTCCGGCAGATGGTCATTGACCTCAGCATAGGTCAGATAGCCTTGCTCCTTACCTCGGGTGACAAGTAGCTTTAGCTGTGACTGCGGGTTTTGCTCCATAAGACGGTATCCACACTTCAGAGTATTGGTTGGTATCGGTCGGCGAAACAAATATGCCAACAATAAGTTTTCTTGTATTGCTGCTTTCTTTAATAGAGGCAACCGTAGGGCTATGACCCTACCTAATGCGGCATTTAAGCCGTGAATTCTGTGTCTTCGTACTAAATTTTGGTTTAGAACCTATTTCATCAGGCTATATTGCAATAATCACAAATTGCCATATAACCGAGTAATATAGTCCTGTTGAGATAGGCTCTTATTTTCTGTCACCGGACTCTGTGATTAATCTGACTTCTTCACGTTCTTCTGGTGTCAGGCCTTCTGTTCTTTCTTTGGCAATCAGAAAGCTGAAACGTTCATCAAGCGCTGATGCGAAAAGATGATTCAGCGCATCGCTAAAAGTTTTTTCAGCAATCTCATCTACCTGTATATCGTTCCATGCGGCGAGCTTTTCAAGCTGTTTTGCGTACTTATTATCGCGATACTGCTCTAAAAGTTGCCCGGTTGTTAAGCCAGGTTGTGCAAGACATGTGTCGACAAGCTCAATGAATAACGGTAATCCCGCTATCTGAACTGAAAACAATCCTTGTAATGAAGGAACTAATGTCGCTAAATGCGGATTTTGCACCAACAATGCAATCAAGATACGCATTGTTGTTGGCTTCAGTTTTAGCGCCTGATAGGTACTGGTATCTTTTTTGACAAGTTTTGCCAAAAATCGTTCCAATTGTGTTGTATCAGGTGTTCCTAACAGGTTACCAAGTTCTTGCAGCAGGTAGAGTCGCAGTGTTTCTCCCGGGACTTGACTGATCAACGGCATAGCAAGCGAGCTGATCTTGGTCGTTCCTTCCGGGGTACTCAAATCAACCTGTGGTAACAGTGATTCGAACAAAAATGTAGACAAAGTCAGTGCCTTTTCCATTCTTTGCTCAAATACTTCACGCCCTTCTTTGCGAATCAGTGAATCTGGATCCTCGCCATCAGGCAAGAACATAAAACGTAATTGCCGACCATCATTCAAATAGGGCAGCGCCGTTTCCAGCGCTCGCCAGGCAGCATCACGGCCTGCACGGTCTCCATCGTAACAACAGACGACATTATCGGTTGTTCGAAAAAGTAACTGGACGTGTTCGGCAGTCGTAGATGTTCCTAACGAAGCCACAGCGTAGTCAATGCCAAATTGAGCCAGTGCGACAACATCCATATAACCTTCAACCACCAATAGCCTTGAAAGGGAATTGTGGTTCTGTTGTGCTTCATAAAGGCCATATAACTGTCGGCCTTTATGAAAAATCTCTGTTTCCGGTGAGTTCAGGTATTTGGGAAGCGCATCTCCCAGTACCCTGCCACCGAATGCAATCACACGACCCCGACGATCGCGGATTGGGAACATCACACGCTCGCGGAAACGGTCATAAGTGCGGCCATTGTCGTTTGTGACCAGCATTCCCGCGTCGTTTAACTGCTTTCGCTCTTCCGCATTATGGGCAAACTGTTTCAGGACGTTATCCCACCCCGTTGGAGCAAAGCCGATGGCGAAGCGGTGGATGATCTCTTCACTGAGCCCGCGTCTGAGTAAATATTGTTGGGCTGATTGGCCGTTGGGCGTCGTCAGTGAATGTTGATAGAAACTGTTTATCGTATCCATCAACTGATAAAGGTTTTGTCTTTGGTGGCGTTCGATGTGACCGCCGCCTGAGTTTGCTTCATAGGGCACTTCTAACCCGTGCATAGCCGCCAGTTCTTCGATAGATTCGACAAAATCGAGCCTGTCATAATTCATCAGAAAATCAATGGCATTTCCATGTGCACTACAACCAAAGCAATGGTAAAACTGTTTATCAGCATTAACAGTAAATGAAGGGGTTTTTTCGTTATGAAAAGGACAACACGCTTGATGATTTTTGCCTTTCTTTTTGAGAGGCACTCTTATATCGATCAAATCAATGATATCGGTTCTTGCTAATAAATCATTGATAAATGCGCGTGGAATTCGTCCAGCCATAAGCCCTTTTACGCCTGTTGATGAACGAGAATAAGCCGCGCTTCCTTTGGGGAAAGCACGGCCTTTAACTGCAGTAGTTTGTTAATACAACCACTATGCGGATAGACCGCAAGGATTAGTACAAACGAGTGCGGCGTGCGTTTTCACGAGCGAGTTTTTTAGCGTGACGCTTAACAGCAGAAGCTTTAGCGCGCTTGCGTTCAGTCGTTGGTTTTTCATAGAATTCACGACGACGAACTTCTGCTAATACGCCTGCTTTTTCGCAAGAACGCTTAAAGCGACGCAGTGCTACGTCGAATGGCTCGTTTTCACGTACTTTAATTACTGGCATGTGCCTCTCACCTCAATAGAAATCGGGTTTGTCGCTGGCGGGATAGTGCCAGCCGTCTTTAAAATGGTGCGGAATTTTACTTCAATGAACACGGCTTTGTAAAGTGCCGAGGCAAATTGAAACACACAACGCCACGGATTGCAGCTTGATTTTCAGCACATCAACAAGCAAGTCGGCGCTAGCGTTATTAACATTAACCACACAGGATATTCAAGTAGGGGACTGATTATAGACTAAACAGAAAAAATAGTCAGCATGTAAATAGAGACAGATTTATCCACCTTTATGGAGGTGCAGTTGATGTGATTAGACAGATGTGGTTACACACAGATGATGGTACACTGACGCCCGTTTAGGGGAATACAGTATATGCGAATAGAATAGTTGCAAATGGCAACTAAACAAACAGTGACGAGACAAATAGTTCAATGCGAGTTTTAGGTATAGAAACGTCCTGCGATGAAACCGGAATCGCAATTTATGATGACAGAACCGGTCTGCTAGCCAATCAATTGTACAGTCAGGTCAAGCTGCATGCGGATTATGGTGGTGTCGTGCCTGAACTGGCGTCCCGTGACCACATTCGTAAAACGGTTCCCCTGATTCAGGCTGCGTTGAAAGAAGCCGGTCTGACGAGCAAAGATATTGATGCTGTCGCTTACACCGCAGGCCCAGGTTTGGTGGGGGCGCTGTTAGTTGGGGCAACCATCGGTCGCTCATTGGCCTTTGCGTGGAATGTTCCTGCTATTCCTGTACACCATATGGAAGGCCACTTGCTGGCACCGATGTTAGAAGAAAATACGCCCGAGTTCCCTTTTGTCGCATTGCTGGTTTCTGGCGGGCATACTCAACTGATCAGTGTGACCGGTATTGGTGAGTATAAACTGTTAGGTGAATCTATCGATGACGCAGCAGGTGAAGCATTCGATAAAACGGCAAAATTACTGGGGCTGGATTATCCGGGCGGGCCTGTACTTGCTCGTATGGCACAGCATGGCGAGGCGAGGCGTTTTGTCTTCCCGCGCCCAATGACGGATCGTCCAGGGCTGGATTTCAGTTTCTCTGGCTTGAAAACTTTCGCCGCCAATACGATTCGCAATCATATTCATGGTCATGATTCCGGCGAAGATGAACAAACCAAAGCGGATATTGCCCGGGCCTTTGAAGATGCGGTTGTGGATACACTGGCGATCAAGTGTAAGCGAGCACTGGAACAAACGGGCTTTAAACGTTTAGTGATGGCAGGTGGTGTTAGTGCAAACCGGACATTGCGTACCAAAATGCAGGAAGTGATGGAAAAGCTGGGGGGAGAAGTTTTCTATGCTCGCCCTGAATTCTGTACCGATAATGGTGCAATGATCGCTCTTGCTGGTATGATGCGTCTGCAAGGCAGCACTGAAAGTGCGCTGGGTGTGACAGTCAAAGCACGCTGGCCTCTGGCTGATCTCCCTCCTTTGAAAAAGTGAAAATACCACGTGGCTACGCCAATGATCGCTAAACTTTAGCGATCATTGTATCGAGTATTAGTTAATTATTTATTTTTTAATTTCAATAACATATTGTGGTCCTCCTGTTTTAGAACCGCCTATTTTGTATATGTTAGTGATGGTGAGCCCAACCTGTTTTACCAGTGCTTCTAATTCGAATTGATACCGTTCTTTACCTAATAAAAGAACATCCATGTATAAATCAAAGGATTCTGCTTCTGCATTACTTTGTTCTTTAATCATATCGATAATATATAGAGTCGAATCTTTGTGCATGGCTTGATGACAATTTTTTAGAATGTCAGTGACACGTTCATCTGGCCAATTATGTAAAACATTTTTCATGCAATAGGCATCATATCCTGAAGGAATAGCGGAAAAGAAATCACCATTAATAAAGGTAATTCCCTCTGATTCTTGTTTGATAAAATCATACTGATCCATGACAGCACATCTAATATTGGGATAATTTTCTTTTATTCTTTTTGCTAAAGCGCCGTATCCGCCACCGACATCAATGACTGATGAAATATTATGTAGCGGAATGTGCTCAATAATATATTCATTCATTATATTGGTCACTTTTGACATTAAGTTATCGAAGTTATCTTTAAGGATTTTATTCTTCTCATGACCAAAATAATCAAAAAATTTTTCATGATGATTAATTTCAAAAGCCGATTTATTATTTTCTTTATTTAAGGAAGCATTATATTTTGCCCAAGAATTCCAATTAATTGAATCTAATTCAAATTTTATATGCAATGTCTCAAGGCTATTAGGATCACTTAATGATGAGCACTGTTCGGTAAGATAAAATTTATCATCTTTTTCCAGTAATACACCAAGTGAACGCATATAATTGAGTAGTCGGTGAAATCTATCGACGGAAACATGACATAGTTTAGCAAGTTGCTCTGCGGTTTTTCCATCTTGAGTGCTTAAATATGTCGGGGCATTACTTTCAACAAAAGTATACAGTGCAATAGATTTACGATAGACAGTGGTCATTTCTGTAAGCATTATTGGGTGTCCTTATGGTAATTATTGTAACTATTATTAATTTATGTGGTAATTATTTTTGATATGCCTATCAGATAATATTGATATCCGCCATTTTTATTTAATATAAAAATGGCGGATATCATCATATTCACTAATTAAGTATGATTAAATGTTTTTATGTGATTAAAAAATATTGTTTCTTATTAAATAAAAGAGGTTGTTTTAAATAAGTATGGCAGATCATTTCCTTTTTGGATAAGGGCTGCTAACGACAATTGAACAGGCTACAGATATAGGGCGGTGCTTTTCAGAATCACTTTAATGGAAAAGGTAGGCAGCCCCTTGTGGGGGCCATCTGTTATTACTCGTCTTGCTGTTCCTGCTCTTTAACCGCTTGAATTTTTTCTTTATCCGTCATTTCCTGTTTCTTTTTCAGCTTCTGCCAAATACGGCTTTCCTGCCCACGCCAAAGGCGCTGAATATTATCGTGATGGCGCAGAAGTATCAGACAGGAAAGCATTGCGACGGGAAAGGTTAATTCAGGTTTAAACCACCAAACGTAGAAAGGAGCGATCAACGCACTGACAATGGCACCCAATGATGAGTAACCGCTTAACAGCACGGTCAGCAGCCATGTACCAGCAATTAATCCCATAAGGTCCCAACCAATGGCGGCAATCGCCCCAAACGCAGTCGCAACGCCTTTACCGCCTTTGAAGCGAAAGAACACGGGGTAAATGTGGCCTAGACAGGCGACAATGGCGATAATGCCCAAATAGGTGGGTTGAATATTGAGTTTGTACGCCAGCCAAACCGGAATCATTCCTTTCAGGACATCGCAGATAAGCACTGCCAGTGCAGCACCTTTACCTCCGATGCGCAGTACATTTGTTGCCCCCGGGTTACCGGAACCATTCTGGCGGGGATCGGGTAGTCCTGCCAAACGGCAGATCAATATCGCGCTGGATATGGAGCCACATAGGTACGCGAAGATGATCATGCCAAGTGCGATAGCACTCATAAGATATCTCCAATGAATAAGGGTCGTTTTCTTAACTCTAACAATGGATAATACGCACATTTGGCCGGAAGTGGTATCCGGTGAACCGAAAAACGGGGAAAAGGTCGTGATGGATATCGTATTTATAGAAGAATTAGCGGTCATTACTACAATTGGTGTTTATGACTGGGAACAGACAATTAAACAGAAACTGGTGTTCGATATCGAAATGGGATGGGATAACAAACGCGCGTCTTCCAGTGATAACGTCGAACACTGTCTGGACTACGCCAAAGTCAGCGAAGCGGTGATCCACCGTGTGGAAAGCCAGCGCTTTGCCTTAGTTGAGCGGGTGGCAGAAGAGGTGGCGGATATTTTACTGAATCAATTTCATTCGCCCTGGGTGAAAATTAAAGTCAGTAAACCGGGTGCTGTTGCTCAGGCAAAAAGTGTTGGTGTGGTGATTGAACGCAGTTCAAATGATGTAATCATAAATGGCTGATTTGATCAGCTCCTGCATTAAAAAAGCGCCTCAAATTGATAGATTATTTGGAGCGCTTTTATCAATTACCGGAAATAATCAAGCATCAGGAATTAATCAATAGTTAATCAATAGATGGTTGTTTCCATTTGGTGATGGCGAGCTGGCGTTGCCTATCTAATTCAGTACGGATCTCAGCGCCCTGAAATCCACGGGCAATTACGTCTTGGACATTCACCTGACTGACAGTGGTAAAGGCGTCACGCAAATAACGCCCCTGCGGATAGCGGGATGCTTCCAGTTCGGTATATGCACGGGCGTCAGCTTGGCTACAAAGAATCAACTGCTCAATTCGTTGGGGCTTGCGCCATGCGTCCACGGCATTAAACAATGCCAACAGGGTTTCTGGAGGCAACTGCTCGGCAGTGTGTACCCAATCGTGGTACTGCGCCACAATGACAGCAAGATCGCGTGCTGTATTGGGAATGCGCAGTCTTTCGCACATCTGCTTAACCTGTATGGCTTCGGTGTGCGCACACAATGAGGCGAAACGAATATCGATTTCTTGGCTCAATTGCGTGGCCATGTGTAAGGCCTTCAATGAATGAATACCTGCATCCATTTGAAGGGATGATTTCTCCCATGAAGAAATAGGGGCTACACCAAACAGGCGATCGATCTCTGGGAAAAGAATAGCCAGTGCACCACAATCATGTAAAACCTGAAAGTAGATTTGCGGTGAGGGTGAAGTAAGTGCCTTTTCGGTTTCCCGCCAGACCCGTTCGGGCGTCAGGGATGACAACTCGCCACTCTTCACCATTTTTGTGATGAGTGATTGGGTTTCTGGCGCAATTGAGAAACTCAGGTGAGCAAAGTAAGCAGCAAAACGAGCCAGACGCAGTACACGCAATGGATCTTCTGAAAATGCGCCAGAGACATGGCGCAAAATACGATGCTTGAGATCATCAGCACCATGATAAGGATCGATCAACTCGCCTTCGGCAGTTTGTGCAATGGCGTTAATCGTCAAATCTCGACGCAGCAGATCTTCTTCCAAGGTCACGTCGGGAGCGGCATAACAGGTAAAACCGGTATACCCCTGCCCGGATTTTCTTTCTGTGCGTGCTAGCGCGTACTCCTCATGGGTTTTTGGATGCAGAAAAACGGGAAAATCCTTCCCGACCTGTTGATACCCTTGAGATAAAAGTTCTTCAGGATTTCCTCCGACTATCACCCAATCTCTTTCTGTCACGGGCAGACCTAAGAGTTGATTGCGAACAGCACCGCCAACCAAATAAACTTTCACTTTTACTCCCTTAAATTAGCTCATCCAGCGATCTTTGCGTTTGCGTCGTGGAATAATATGTGGCAGCACAAGACCCAGAATGAGGCCGATACCTGCGACTGCGCCGCCATATATGAACCACTGTAAGATAATTTCTCTTTGTTTATCATCTAACTGTAAATTGGCCATATCTACCTTTTTTTCAGCTACAGTCAGTTTGTTCTGGATCTTGGCATTTTCTTCTTTTAGATCATTAATAATCTTATCGCTGGCAGACACTTTGTTTTGCATATCTGCGGTGCGTTGCTTCCAGTTATTATCAATATTAGCCAGCTTACTCGTCAGGGTTCTGATCTCTTGTTCCATAGCAGGAATGCGTTCACGCAGGCTGGGAATGGTGCTCAGTTCATTGGTTAAGATCCAGCTTATACGCCCTTTGCTATCCTTGACTTGTGAGTAACCATTTTCTGAATTACTACTCAACAAGATGACTTCTTCACCTGAATTCAGCGAACCCATGATACGGTGTTGATTGCTTGGGCCGCTACGAATGTAAGCTGATAATTCATCAGAGACATAACGTTTTTCTTCAGCATGTATGGATAACGGTAAAGTAAAACCGAGGAATAGGATAAATAATCGATGTAGTTTTTGCATTCTGTGCTCAACTGTTCTTTTCTTTGTGTATGGGACTATTGTGATCAAACTACTCAAACTGATAGTAAAGAGTTAAGTTTGCAGGTGCAATCAGTAAACCAGAATGAGAACTCTCTTAACTGACCGAATACAGACCTTGTTCGTGGTTTTTTTTTGCGAAGTGAGCATAATCATTGTTGAGATAACCCCCTATTGTGGTTTATTTTTTCTCTTTACCCCAACGTTCCCCAAAAGAAGTTACTCGCAGGGAGAAGCGTGTTCTCCTGCGGAACTTGCAGTATAAATTGAGAGATAAATATATGCGTTCTGTAGAGGTAGAGTTAAAATTGTCTGTCAAACCCGATGCGATACCGGCAGTTCGCCAGCAATTGTTTCAGTTTCCCCACCATTATTTTTCACCACAACACCTGACTAATATTTACTTTGAGACGTCAGATAATCAATTGCGTCGCTGGGATATGGGGCTGCGCATCCGTGGTTTTGATGGACACTATGAAATGACCATCAAAACAGCCGGTAAAGTGTTGGGTGGATTGCACCAGCGACCTGAATTCAATGTGCCACTTCATCATCCTGAACTGGATTTGGCTCAGTTTCCTGCCCATATCTGGCCTGAAAATACCGATATTACACAATTACAAGATCAACTGACCGCGTTGTTCAGCACTGATTTTACCCGTGAAAAGTGGATCTTGAACCACGGACAAAGTGAAATTGAAGTCGCATTGGATCAAGGTGTCATTCGTTCTGGAAATCGAACGGCCGCTATTTGTGAGTTTGAACTGGAACTGAAAAAAGGGAATGTGGCAGATATTCTGTTACTTGCAGATAAACTGGCATTGCAGGAGGGGCTGCGGTTGGCGCATAAGAGCAAGGCGGCGCGGGGATATGCACTTACGTATGGTTTGACTCAGACCGATTTATCGCAGGTTCCCGAAACGTTGGGATGGCAGCAGCCATTATCTGTTCTTCTGCCTGAAATTTTAGCGCAGTGGCAGGAGCAGGAAGAAGGATGGCTGGCAGGTATACCTGAAGGAAAAACAGGATTAGAGCAGGTTTTAGTGTGGATAGAGCAGCTTACAGAACAACAGGCGGAAGCTTTTCCTGTATTAGGCTCATTGCCTGCATTAAAAGGGGCTTTATCAGCAGTGAATGCCGATGCAGAAACATTGTGTTACAGCGCATCATGGCTGCAATGTAAGTTAGCGTTAACTCAGTGGTTGATGGCTCAAGCACGATAAAACCAGTCTCTATAAAATAATCGTAATAATAACGATACGATAACGAACGGAAACCCTGCTATGTTGCCACTTTCAGTGCCTTTGGCTCACCAATTACAGCATGTCATTGCTAATTTCCAACAATCAGCGGGAACAATAAAATCCTTTGTGCCACATGAACAGGCGGTGTTGTCTCTGAGTGACTTTGTGGCGGAAAATCTGCTGTTACATCCGGCATGGCTTGATGAAATCCGTCAGAATCCTCCTCAACCGGAGGAAGGGCAACACTATTCTGATTGGTTAAATCAGGCGTTGTCTGTGGCAAGTGATGAAAATTCCCTGATGCGAATTCTGCGCCTGTTTCGTCACCGGATGCTGGTTAGAATTGCGTGGTTGCAGGCACTACAAGGCAGTACGACAGAGCAGACACTGCGACAACTGAGTATGTTGGCCGAAGTTTTGATTGTGGCAGCCCGCGATAGGTTGTATCTGCGTTGCTGTCAGGATTGGGGAACGCCAACCAATCATGAAGGCGTAGCACAGCCGTTGTTAATCCTTGGCATGGGGAAATTGGGCGGTGGGGAACTCAATTTTTCCTCCGATATCGATCTGATTTTTGCTTATCCCGAAAATGGTGTGACACAAGGTGGACGGCGCGAAATGGATAATTCCCAGTTTTTTACCCGGCTGGGGCAGAAACTCATCAAAGTGCTGGATCAACAAACGGTGGACGGATTTGTTTATCGTGTAGACATGAGATTGCGGCCATTTGGTGATAGCGGACCGCTGGTGTTCAGTTTTTCGGCACTGGAGGATTATTATCAGGAGCAAGGACGTGACTGGGAGCGTTACGCTTTGGTGAAAGCACGGATCTTGGGGTACGACGAGCAGGTGTATTGCCAGGAACTGCGCCAGATGTTGAGGCCGTTTATTTTTCGCCGTTATATCGATTTCAGCGTGATTCAGTCTTTGCGTAATATGAAAGGCATGATTGAGCGGGAAGTGCGCCGTCGAGGTTTAAAAGACAACATTAAACTAGGCGCAGGTGGGATCCGTGAAATCGAATTTATCACACAGGTATTTCAGCTGATCCGGGGAGGGCGGGAGCCGAGCCTGCAATCCCGTTCATTGCTGCTGACATTGAAAGCCATTGAAGTATTGGCATTGTTAACACCGGAACAGGTGAGAGAGCTTGAAGAAAGTTATCTATTTCTGCGTCGGCTGGAAAACTTGCTGCAATCCATTCGAGATCAACAAACGCAGACTTTACCTGAAAGTACGCTGGATCGCGCCCGCTTGTCTTGGGGCATGGGATTTGCAGATTGGGATGGGTTGTTGGCGGAAACAGAGCACAGGATGCATGCTGTTCGAAGTATCTTCAGGCAATTGATCGGTGATGAAACTGACGAAAATGTCGAAGAAGCCAGTCATGTACCGTTTAAGAGTGTATGGCAGGAGGCTTTGACCAGGAGTGAATTGATGATGCTTGTTCCTCATCTTGATGAGGAAGATGCTCAGAAAGTGCTCGATGTGATTGCCCTGTTTCGTCACGATGTCAGTAAGCGCACTATTGGCCCACGCGGGCGTGATGTTCTCGATCAGTTGATGCCTCGTCTGCTGGCAAAAATTGGGGTGAGAGAAGATACCAATACTGTTTTGGAACGGATGGTTCCTTTGTTGCTGAGTATCGTCAGCCGGACGACTTATTTGGAGTTGATGCTGGAGTCAGAGCAGGTAATGATTCACGTTATCCGTCTGTGTGCCGCTTCCCCAATGATTGCCAGCCAGCTGTCTCTCCATCCTTTGCTGCTGGATGAACTGCTTGATCCTAAATCGCTGTATGAACCGCTGCCACTTGAAGCCTACCGGGATGAACTGTACCAATATTTACTGCGAATTCCTGAAGATGATGAGGAGCAGTTGCTGGAGGCACTGCGGCAATTCAAGCAAGCGCAGTTATTGCGCATTGCTGCGGAAGACATTTCGGGTGTACTGCCTGTCATGAAAGTCAGCGATCACCTGACTTATCTGGCGGAAGCGATTATCGGGACTGTGGTACAGCAGGCGTGGAACCAGATGGTAAAACGTTATGGTGCACCAGCACACTTGTCCCGACAGCAAGGACTGGGTTTTGCCATCATCGGCTATGGCAAGTTGGGAGGATGGGAACTGGGTTATGGTTCTGATCTGGATCTGGTGTTTTTACTGGATTGCCCAATGGACGTAGTGACTGATGGAGAACGCGCCATTGATGCCCGTCAATTTTATTTGCGCCTTGCCCAACGTATTATTCATTTGTTCAGTACCCGGACAGCTTCGGGAGTGCTTTATGATGTTGATGCCCGTTTGCGCCCATCCGGTGAATCGGGCATGTTGGTCAGTACCCTCGATGCTTTCGACGATTACCAGAAACATGAGGCGTGGACTTGGGAACATCAGGCATTAATTCGGGCGAGAATGGTGTTTGGTGATGAGAAAATGCGTGGTGATTTTGAACGTATTCGACATGAAACTCTATGCCGGCCTCGCGATCCGGATCTCTTGTGTCAGCAAGTGCGTGAAATGCGCGAGAAAATGCATCGTCATTTAGGTAGCCACCAACATGACCAGTTTGATATCAAGGCTGATCCGGGTGGGATCACGGACATTGAATTTATCGCTCAGTATCAGGTACTGCGCTATGCACCGGAAAACGCAAAGCTGACCCGCTGGTCTGATAATGTACGCATTTTCGAATTGATGGCCAGCTATAACATTATGGATGAACAGGAAGCGATGGCGCTGACGCAGGCTTATATTACCATGCGTGATGAACTGCATCACCTTGCCTTGCAGGCCTTACCCAGTCGTGTTCCTGCCGAAAGCTTCAGCCAGCAGCAAATATTGGTGCGCGATAGCTGGCAGAAATGGCTCGGTCGTTGATAATGTGAGGGAAACCGAGCTTTTCCTGCTGGATCTTGCTGGCATTCAGTTAGGTTATGGTAATATCCGCAACAGTTTATTTTGATACTTGGAGTATGGGATGAAAGTAACACTCCCTGATTTTCACCGCGCAGGCGTTTTGGTTGTCGGCGATGTCATGTTAGACCGCTATTGGTACGGCCCAACCAGCCGCATTTCACCGGAAGCACCGGTTCCTGTGGTTAAGGTGGATACCATTGAAGAGCGCCCTGGCGGAGCGGCCAACGTTGCCATGAATATTGCATCGCTGGGGGCAAATACACATTTGATTGGTCTGACGGGCATTGATGATGCTGCGCGGGCATTGAGTGAAAAACTCAGTAGTGTGAAAGTCCAGTGTAATTTCGTTTCTGTTCCAACGCATCCAACCATCACAAAACTGCGGGTTTTGTCGCGTAACCAGCAATTAATCCGTCTGGATTTTGAAGAAGGCTTCCAAAATGTGGATGCCCAGCCAATGCTGGAAAAGATCCAACAATCCCTGCCTTATGTCGGTGCGTTGGTGCTCTCGGATTATGCCAAAGGTGCACTGAGTCAGATCCAGACAATGATCAAACTGGCTAATGAAGCCCATGTGCCTGTACTGATCGATCCAAAAGGCAGTGATTTTGAGCGCTACCGTGGCGCAACGCTGCTCACACCGAATATGTCAGAATTTGAAGCGGTTGTGGGGCACTGTAAGGACGATGACGAGCTGATGGAAAAAGGCACAAAACTGGTTCAGGATCTGGAATTGAAAGCCCTGCTCATTACCCGTTCTGAACGGGGAATGAGTTTACTGCGCGTAGGGCAGCCAACTTTGCATCTGCCAACTCAGGCACAGGAAGTCTTTGATGTGACCGGGGCGGGGGATACCGTGATTGGCGTACTCGCAACGGCGCTGGCCGCAGGAAAACCATTGAATGAAGCCTGTTATCTTGCTAATGCGGCGGCAGGTGTTGTTGTCGGCAAACTGGGAACCTCCACTGTTTCGCCAGTGGAATTGGAAAACGCAGTGCGTGGCCGAGCAGAAACCGGGTTTGGTGTGATGAGCGAAGCACAATTGAAAGACGTGGTGGCACAGGCGCGTCAGCGCGGTGAGCGAATCGTCATGACCAATGGCTGTTTCGATATCCTGCATGCAGGGCATGTTTCTTACCTGTCCAACGCTCGTAAACTGGGTGATCGCTTGATCGTTGCCGTCAATAGTGATGCTTCGACTAAACGTCTGAAAGGGGAAACTCGACCCGTGAATCCGTTGGATCAGCGCATGATCGTATTGTCCGCACTGGAATCAGTGGATTGGGTTGTGGCATTCGAAGAAGATACACCACAGCGTTTAATTGCAGGCGTTCTGCCGGATACCTTGGTCAAAGGCGGTGATTATACGCCAGATGAGATCGCGGGCAGTCAGGAAGTCTGGGCAGCTGGTGGGGAAGTTATGGTATTGAATTTTGAGGATGGTATCTCGACCAGCAATATCATCAACGCTATTAAAAACCAGTAAGTTTACCGCATCTTACCGCGTCATTATGCCGTTATGTTTCTTGTGGGACATAAACGGCATTGTCTAAGTTATGAGGGAGAATTGTGTACAGTGGCAATTCTCCTTACGCAATTATTCCGCTTGCTCAGTCTTCTTTTCAATTCCTGCCTGCGGGTTTCCGATACGGGCTTCCAGTTCGTTCAGGCGTTGTTCCATTGCGGCCAGTTTTTCACGGGTACGCAGTAAAACCTGGGTCTGGATATCAAACTCTTCACGGTTGACGAGATCCAACTTGCTCAGTTGGGATTGCAAAACAGTCCGCAATTTTTTTTCTACGTCATCACCAAATTCTTTCACGCCTTTCGGCATAGAATTGTGGATCTGGCGGGCAATTTGTTCAATTTTCTTTGGATCGAGCATGATGAGCATCCTTTTGTGACATAACGGTGTTGTCGCTATTTTAATACCTGATAGCGAAAGCATAAATGATTGCGGGCCAGGTTTCATAATTGATTTTGTTGATTGCCCCTACGAATTATTAGAGCTATAGTGCAAATGTTTATCTCAGGGCAGGGTGAAAGTCCCTACCGGCGGTAAAGTGAAATAACTTTCTGGTGATTTCATTAAGCCCGCGAGCGCTCTGTTTGCAGTTATCTTTTTGTTGTTCTCAGATGTCTCAGAACAACGATGGATAAAACAGAGGTCAGCAGATCCAGTGTGATTCTGGAGCCGACGGTGATAGTCCGGATGGGAGAGAATAACAGCATCAATCAAGTGCTTGCGCTTGCCTGTTGTTTTGTTGCGTATTTTTTGCAGCATCAACTCCTCAAAATTGCCCTGATTCTGGTAACCCATAAATTTAAAGAGGTTTTTTTACCATGAATCAGACGCTACTTTCCTCATATGGCACACCATTTCAGCGTGTTGAACGTGCAATCGCTGCTTTACGCGCAGGCCGCGGAGTGATGGTACTGGATGACGAAAATCGTGAAAATGAAGGTGATATGATTTTCGCTGCTGAAACGATGACCGTAGAACAAATGGCATTGACCATCCGCCATGGCAGCGGAATTGTGTGTCTTTGTCTGACCGAAGAACGTCGTCAGCAACTGCAATTGCCCATGATGGTGGAAAATAACTCCAGTCAGTATCAGACTGCTTTTACCGTCACCATTGAAGCAGCACAAGGGGTGACAACGGGAGTTTCTGCGGCGGATCGCATTACCACTATTCACGCCGCCATTGCAGAGGGTGCACAGCCAAATGATCTGAGTCGACCAGGGCATGTTTTCCCCCTGCGGGCACAGCCGGGAGGGGTTTTGACCCGTCGTGGTCATACGGAAGCGACCATTGATTTGGTTAAACTGGCCGGTTTTAAGCCAGCAGGTGTGCTGTGTGAACTAACAAATGATGATGGCTCAATGGCTCGTGCTGCTGAAGTGATTGAATTTGCGAAACAGCATGATATGCCAGTTGTTACCATTGAAGACTTAGTAGACTATCGCCAGCAGATGGCGAAGGCTGCCAGCTAGATCATATTGTTTTCTGCCATATTGTTTTCTTGGGTGAAATAGAAAGCTGTTCGGAATAGAAAACGTATCGGAATCGAATATACCGGTTATATTGCGTGTACGCTTGAAAGGCCGCAGTCCACCCCCTGCGGCCTTCAGTATTTTTGAAATACTCCATCATTTTTGATTGGCTGTATTCAAGGAAGAAAAGTCGTAATCTTGCCATAATATTTTTGTTGTTATTGACAATCGACGTAATCCAGAATGTTTAATTTGCTGTATGAGGGACGAGAATGAGTCTCCTGAAAATGCCTGCTTTATTCGTTGGTCATGGTAGCCCAATGAATGCCCTTGAAGATAACCGCTACTCACGTGCTTGGTTTGAACTGGGAAAAAAATTGCCCAGACCGAGAGCCATTCTGGTGATTTCTGCACATTGGTACACTGATGGAACGGTTGTGACAGCCATGACTCAGCCAAGAACTATCCATGATTTTGGTGCTTTTCCTCAGGCACTGCACGATATGCAGTATCCGGCTAAAGGTTTTCCTGAGTTGGCGGTGTTGATACAAGATATCCTTGATCCCATTGAGGTTGAAACCGATTTTGGAGATTGGGGGTTGGATCACGGGTCTTGGGGTATCTTGGCGAAAATGTATCCAGATGCAGATATTCCGGTGATTCAGTTGAGCATGGATCGCAACCAACCGGCTTCTTTTCATTATGAAATCGGCAAGAAATTAGCTGTACTGCGAGATGAAGGCATTCTGATTATGGGCAGTGGTAATGTCGTGCATAACCTGCCGGCCGAAAAACTGGGTGCAGAGCCTTATTCTTGGTCGCTGTCTTTTGAGCAGTTTGTCCGCGAAAGCTTGACTAGCCTTGAGGAGCCACATCCTTTGTTCCATGCATTGGACAGGGGAGATGGCAAATTATCCAACCCAACGCCAGAACATTTCCTGCCGCTGTTTTATGTGATAGGTACATGGGACAAAAAAGAGCCGATTTCAACTCCTGTTGAGGGTATTGAAGATGGCTCTTTGAGTATGTTGTCGATTCAAGTCGGATAACTGCAAATCAGCCAACCGACTTAATCCAAAATACTTAGTCTAAAATAATATGCGGGTAAAACCGTGAAAGATCTTGTGTAATCAATTCACGATCTTCACGGATACAAATACCCGCAGATTGATCATCGACCAGCCAGCTGCCTACCAGCGTATAGCTATCGCCAAATTTTGGCAGGGCATGGAATTGCTGTACGATCATGCCTTCTTTCCCATAGGGGCCATCGGCACTGGCGATTTCCCTGCCTTGCTCGATAATGCGAATATTGGCACCTTCACGGGAAAATAAAGGCTTAATGACATAGCTATCCATTTCTGGGTAGTGTTCATCGGCAAAATAAGCCGGCAGCAAGTTCGGATGATTCGGGAACATTTTCCACAGCATCGGCAGCAGCGCTTTGTTGGAGATAATGCTCTTCCATGCAGGTTCCAGCCAGCGGACGCCAGCATCGGCCAGTTTGGTTGAGAAAATCTCGCGCAGCATAAACTCCCACGGATACAGTTTAAACAGGTTGCCGATCACTTGATTCTGCAAGTCGGTAAACTGCCCTTTTTCACCCAGACCGATGTCTTCAATAAACAGGAATTCCGTCGGAATACCCGCTTCTAAGGCACAATCCTGTAAGTATTGAATGGTACCACGGTCTTCCTCAGTATCCTGGCAGCAAGCCATATGGAGCAAGCCAAACCCATGCTTTTCACGTAATTGGTCAAAACGCTCAATCAGCTTTTCCTGCAGGCTATTGAACTGATCTGCATTAGCAGGCAGATTTCCAGCATTGAGCTGATCTTCCAGCCAAATCCACTGAAAGAAGGCAGATTCATACAGTGAAGTTGGGGTATCTGCGTTGTTTTCCAGCAGCTTGGGCGGATTTTTGCCATCATAGGCGAAGTCCAAACGGGAATAGAGCGAAGGCTGGCTGGTTATCCATGAAGAACGAATAAACTCCCAGCAATGTTTAGGGATCTGGAATTTAGTCAGCAGTTCTTCACTATTGACGACTTTTTCCACTACCTGCAAACACATTTGGTGTAGCTCTGCCGTAGCATCTTCAATTTCTTCAATCTGGCTCAGGGTGAATTGGTAATACGCTTCTTCACTCCAGTAGGGCTGGCCATGCATGGTGTGAAAGTTAAAACCATATTCTGTTGCTTTTTCGCGCCAGTCCGGGCGCTCGGTAATACCAATACGTTTCATTTTTGCTTAACCACCCATAGAACGGGAAGTGGAACCGGAAGATGAGCGCTGCATGGTAGACTGTTTCGCTACGGAATCCCCGAAGCCACCGCGGGTAACGGTAGTTGTTGTTGCTGGTTTTGGTGCCATCGCCGTTTTTGGTACTGTCATGGTGCGACCGCCTGCGGCGGCAGAGCCATAACTTTTGCCGGTAGCATCAACAAACTTGCCGTTGGCTGGGCTGGTGGCGGATTTTGATGTAAATAACGGTTGTGATGGTGTAGAACTACCGCCCATCAAACGTCCCATCATGTAGCCAGCCATCAATGGCATCCAGAAACTCCCGCTGCTGCTTTGAGCCTGAGCCTGGGTTCCAACTCCAGCTTGAGCTGGGGTCTGGGTACATTGTTGTTCACCAAACTCAGCAACACACTCCTCGCGAGAGGCATATTTCGGTGCGGTTTTTTCCGCTTCTTTCAGAGCATTGTTGTAAGCGGTCTTGCATTGCTCACTTTGAGAAGGATTCGCCTGAGAGCACTCATCGGCATTTGTATAGAGTGATACCGTTTCATCGTTCTGTTCACAGGCCGATAGCATGAAAACCGCACTGATAGCGAGTGCCACAGGTGCCAAACGATAATTTCGCCACGTTTTACGGAAAGTATCGTGGTTTATCTCTTTTGTCCGTTTCATTGTCATAGGGGGCATCCACCTTGGAGGTATTTGAATAAGAGCTAATCCCATTAATGGCGCTCAACGGGACAGGCTCTTGGGGATATTCTTAAAAAATAGCCCACACAATGGGCGGGCTGCTTTTCTTTATAGTATAGCGTTTTTAATATAACGTTTTTTAATCAGGAACGATAGCTCATTAAATCAGCGAGTTGTTGGTGTTTTCATCTCTTTAATAATATTGCTAGAATCCGTTGAGATCTTTGTGCCTAAAATACTATTGAGTGCCACCAAATCATCTTCATTTAAGGTGCCACGAGCCTGCTTATTCACTAGTTGATTAATCAGATAGTCATAACGTGCCTTGGATAGGCTCTGTTTGGCTTGATACAGCTTGGTTGTGGCGTCCAGAACATCAACAATGGTACGGGTTCCTACCTGATAACCGGCTTCCATTGAATCCAGAGAACTTTGTGTAGAAACAACTGCCTGTTTATTGGCTTTAATGCTGCTGATAGAAGCGGAAAGGTTATTGGAGGAGGAGTGAACATCCTGAATAACCTTGCGATAGGTATTCTCCAAGTCCTGACTGGCACTGACAAAGTTATATTTTGCCTGTTCGACCTGAGAATTGGTGAGACCGCCGCTATAAAGTGGCAGGCTTAATGATAAACCAACGTTGTTACCGCCATCGTAGGAATCAATTCGTTGGGTACCACGTTTATGGCTATTGATGACCCCAGTGCTTGCCGTCAAATTAATAGTAGGCATGTAGCCTGTCCGCGCATCTTTGATAAATTCGCGTTTTAGATCCTGTGTCAAACGTGCTGATAACAGGCTTAAGTTGCGGGTTTCGGCTTCTTTCCGCACAGAATCAACGGGATTAGGTTGATTGGTTTTGAATCGGTCAATATTCAATGAAGCCAGTTGTGGGTAGTAGATTCCTGTCATCAGACGCAGTCCTTCCAGCGAATTTTCCAGATTGTTACGATCTGAAACTTCTAACGCAAGAATGGTATCGTATTGGGCTTGGGCGTTTTGTACGTCGGTAATGGCAACCAGACCAACCTTAAAGCGTTGGCTTGATTGATCCAATTGGCGGTACAGCGAGGCTTTCTGTGCTTCGGTATAGGTTAACGCATCAATTTTACTCAAGACATCGAAATAAGCTTTGGCTGTATCCAAAATTAATTTTTGCTGGGCGATCTGGTAACTGATATCAGCGATACCTGCAGATTTTTCAGCCTGATTCAGTTGATACCATTTTGACATGTCGAAAATGGTTTGCGTCAGTTGCAGTTTTGCATTTGTCCCATAGCTTTCTGAGTCTGCTTTACTGCGAAAACTTTTGCCGTAGTCAACACCAGCATTCAGCCCAAGCTGTGGTAACAAAGGGCTACGGACTTCATTAATTTTTTCAATAATTGAATTGCGGTCAGCCTGCGCCTTAAGCAATTCGGGGTTAGTTTCTTTCGCCTGCTTGTAAATTTGTAATAGATCTTCTGCATGGCTTAAAGTGCTGAAACCTACCAGATTCATAGCGATAAAAAGAGAGAGCAATTTTTTCATTTGCGTTCCTTGTTGTGCAGCTATTTTGCTTAATTTGCCTCTGAGTATAGGCCAATGCCACTGATTTTAGCAGAGAATGCCAGTAAGTTAGGGAGGCTGTTTGTGCCATCTTGCCTTATTTTTCGGCGTGTTTGTATCATCAAAGCGAATTTATTTAGATCAATCTGGAAAAATACATTTTAATGATAGGCAATTAAAAAAATATTTAGGAGACTTTATGAGTGAAAATCTCGTTTCACCGCTCACGTTTACGACGCAGGATGTTGAAATTATCTCCCGAAAAACGCTCTACCGTGGTTTTTTCAAAATGACCGAGTATCAATTCAGGCATCGCCTGTTTCGAGGAGGATGGAGCGATAACATCAAACGGGAAGTTTTTGAACGGGGTCATGCGGCTGTTCTGCTGCCTTATGATCCGGTACGTGACGAAGTAGTTTTGATTGAACAGATCCGCATTCCAGCTATTGAAACGAGTGAAACGCCTTGGTTGTTGGAAGTGATTGCCGGCATGATTGAAGAAGGCGAAGACGTTGAGCAGGTCGTTCGCCGGGAAGCGATGGAAGAGGCCGGTCTTGAAGTCAAACGTTGTCAGCCTGCCCTGAGCTACCTTTCCAGCCCGGGAGGAACGACAGAACGCATGGCGATCTTTGTCGGTGAAGTTGATGCTGCCACGGCGTCAGGAATACATGGGCTGGCTGATGAACATGAAGACATTCGGGTTCTGGTTGTCAGCCGTGAGCAGGCCTACCTGTGGGTGGAAGAAGGGATTATCGATAATGCGGCTTCGGTTATTGCAATACAATGGTTAGCTCTGCACCATGAAAAGCTCAAAACAGCATGGTTAGGAAAATAGTTCCTAATTTATGCTGGAAAACGGGAAGTGTGTCCCAGTCAGCAGATCTTTTTTGTAAAGAAGCGCTAGAATAATTCTTATGACTGACAGGAAAAGGAAACCATTTGGAAAGCCTGCTTAAAGTACCTGTGGCGGAGGGAGCCACAGCCAGAATACTGCAAATCACTGATACGCATCTTTTCGCCAGTAAAGGCGATTCGCTACTGGGCATCAATACCTACCGCAGTTACCATGCTGTACTGGATGCGATCCTTGAGCAGAGTATTGATATTGACTTGATCGTTGCCACAGGTGATTTGGTTCAGGATCAGACGATCGGCGCCTATCAGAATTTTGCTGAAGGTATTGCCCGTCTGCCTGCTCCCTGTGTTTGGTTGCCCGGTAATCACGATTATCAGCCGGCAATGGTCGATGTGCTGGCGGCGGCAGGAATTTCACCTTCCAAACAGGTACTCATTGGGCAGCATTGGCAGCTGGTTATGTTGGATAGTCAGGTGCAGGGCGTTCCTCATGGTGAATTGACGGATTACCAGCTTGAATGGTTGCAAAAATGTCTGGATAAGCATAATGATCGCAATACGATTGTGATGCTTCATCACCATCCCGTGCCATCTGGGTGCACATGGCTGGATCAGCATAGCTTACGCAATGCCCCGGCTCTGGCAGAATCCCTGAAGGATAAACTACAGGTAAAAGCGATATTGTGCGGGCACATTCATCAGGAGCTGGATAGAATGTGGAATGGCATCCGTGTTATGGCAACGCCATCAACCTGTATGCAATTTAAGCCACATTGTACTAATTTTATGCTTGATACAGTGGCTCCGGGATGGCGTTATCTTGAACTGTCTGTGGCTGACAATCGGGAAGCGAAACTGCAAACGCAGGTTCACAGGCTGAAGAGTAATGAATTTTGCCCGGATTTAGCTTCGGACGGGTATTAATGTCAACGTTACTTTATTTACATGGTTTCAACAGTTCGCCACAATCTGCGAAAGCAAATGCGCTGAAAATGTGGTTACACCAGCAGCACCCGGAAATCGACATGCTCGTGCCACAATTGCCTTCTTATCCTGAAGACGCGGCCAGTTTGCTGGAAGATTTGGTAATGACTCGCGCCGGCGAAAATATCGGTCTGGTAGGCTCTTCGTTTGGTGGTTATCTGGCTATCTGGCTTTCACAATGCTTTGGCCTGCCTGCCGTAGTCGTCAATCCTGCGGTACGCCCATTTGACCTTCTTCAGAATTATCTTGGGGAAAACGTGAATCCCTATACCGAAGAGCGGTATACTCTCCAGCAAAGTCACATTTATGATCTCAAAGTGATGCACATTGACCCGCTGGAATCGCCAGATCTTATCTGGTTATTGCAGCAGACAGGAGATGAAATACTGGATTATCGTCAGGCCATTGCTTACCTGATGCAATGCAGGCAGACAGTCGAATCAGGTGGGAATCATGCTTTTATTGGTTTCGAACATTATTTCCCTCAAATCATCAACTTCTTGGGGCTAACCAGTGGCAATAACAAAAAAATTGCCAAAAATAAGTAAGTGACTGGTATTATCAACAGTATATATCAGTACTGATTAGCCCTTTAATCACGAAGCAACCGACAGAATTACAACATGACTCAATCTAGTTACAACGCAGAGGCCATTGAAGTCCTCAGTGGCCTGGAGCCAGTTCGTCGCCGTCCAGGAATGTACACCGATACCACCCGTCCGAACCATCTTGCACAGGAAGTGATCGATAACAGCGTGGACGAGGCTCTGGCTGGTCACGCGAAACATATTGAAGTGATCCTTCACAGCGATCAGTCTCTGGAAGTGATAGATGATGGCCGTGGTATGCCGGTTGATATCCATCCTGAAGAAAAAGTTTCTGCTGTTGAGTTGATCCTCACTCGTCTGCATGCAGGGGGGAAATTCTCCAATAAAAATTATCAGTTTTCCGGTGGCCTGCATGGTGTTGGGATCTCTGTGGTCAACGCCTTATCCAGAAGGGTGGAAGTGACGGTTCGCCGTGACAGCCAAGTCCATCAGATTGCCTTTGAAAGTGGCGATAAAGTGCAGGAACTGGAAGTCATCGGCAGTTGTGGGAAACGTAATACGGGGACGAGTGTCCATTTTTGGCCGGATGAGAGTTATTTCGATATCCCTCGTTTCTCTGCATCGCGTTTGACCCACTTGCTGAAAGCAAAGGCGGTATTGTGTCCGGGTGTTGAGATTGTCTTTAAAGATAAGCTCGCGGGTACAGAACAAAAATGGTGCTATGCCGATGGTCTGACTGATTATCTGCTGGAAGCCGTCAATGGGTTGGTGACATTGCCGCAGACACCATTCGTAGGGGTATTACGCGGTGATACCGAAGCGGTTGACTGGGCGTTGCTCTGGCTGCCAGAAGGCGGTGAATTGCTGGCCGAAAGTTACGTTAACCTGATCCCGACCATACAGGGCGGAACTCATGTTAATGGCTTGCGCCAAGGTTTGCTGGATGCTATGCGTGAATTTTGCGAATTCCGCAACATATTGCCGCGCGGAGTTAAACTCTCTGCCGATGATATCTGGGATCGCTGTGCTTACGTGTTATCTCTCAAAATGCAAGATCCCCAATTTGCCGGCCAAACCAAAGAACGCCTCTCTTCACGTCAGTCTGCGGCCTTTGTTTCCGGTGTGGTGAAAGACGCCTTCAGCCTGTGGCTGAACCAGCATATCCAAGACGCGGAACAACTTGCTGAAATGGCGATTGCCAGCGCACAGCGCAGAATGCGGGCTGCGAAAAAAGTCGTGCGCAAAAAGCTGACCAATGGCCCCGCTCTGCCAGGCAAACTGGCGGATTGTACCTCGCAGGATCTGAAACTTACCGAACTGTTTTTGGTGGAAGGAGATTCCGCAGGCGGCTCTGCCAAGCAGGCCCGTGATCGTGAATATCAGGCGATCATGCCACTGCGCGGGAAGATCTTGAACACATGGGAAGTCTCTTCGGATGAAGTGCTGGCTTCGCAGGAAGTGCATGATATTTCTGTCGCTATTGGGATCGATCCGGACAGTGATGATCTCAGCCAATTGCGTTACGGCAAAGTCTGCATACTGGCGGATGCGGATTCCGATGGTTTGCATATAGCAACGCTGCTGTGTGCTCTGTTTGTCCGCCATTTCCTTACTCTGGTGAAACGTGGGCATGTCTATATGGCGATGCCGCCACTGTATCGCATTGATCTTGGCAAAGAAGTGCATTATGCACTGGATGAAGGGGAAAAAGGCGCCATACTGGAACGTTTAAGTCGTAAACGTGGTAAGCCGAATGTTCAGCGCTTCAAAGGGTTGGGGGAAATGAACCCAATACAGTTGCGTGAAACTACACTGGATCCCAATACTCGCCGTCTGGTGCAATTGACTATCGACGATGACAATTATCAGGAAACCTTCTCAGTCATGGATATGCTTCTGGCGAAAAAACGCTCGGAAGATCGCCGTAATTGGCTACAGGAGAAGGGAAATTCCATCGATATTGAAGTATAGCGCCGAGATATAGAGCGCATAGGTAGTCAACACAGATTCTGAGGAAATTAATACATGAGTGAGATAACTCACGATGGTGTGGAGTGCCAGCCGCTGCACACATTCACCGAAAACGCCTATTTGAATTACTCCATGTACGTCATCATGGACAGGGCGCTGCCTTTTATCGGTGATGGTTTAAAACCTGTTCAGCGCCGTATTGTGTATGCGATGTCGGAGCTGGGGCTGAGCAACAGCGCTAAATTCAAGAAATCTGCCCGTACCGTTGGTGACGTGCTCGGTAAATACCATCCACATGGCGATGGCGCCTGTTATGAGGCGATGGTATTAATGGCACAGCCTTTCTCTTATCGCTATCCACTGGTGGATGGTCAGGGTAACTGGGGGGCTCCGGATGATCCGAAATCCTTCGCGGCGATGCGTTATACCGAATCCCGCTTATCCAAATATGCAGAATTACTGCTGAGTGAACTTGGTCACGGTACGGTAGATTGGGTGCCAAACTTTGATGGCACGTTGCAAGAGCCGAAAATGCTGCCTGCGCGTCTGCCGAATATCCTGCTGAATGGCACAACGGGTATTGCCGTCGGCATGGCGACAGATATCCCGCCGCATAATGTCCGTGAAGTAGTCAGTGCGTTGGTTGCTATGTTGGATAATCCCAATTGTTCGCTTGATGATGTAATGGAATACATCAAAGGGCCGGATTATCCGACAGAAGCGGAAATCATCACGTCAAAAGAAGATATCCGCAAGATCTACAAAAATGGCCGTGGCTCGGTGCGTATGCGTGCGGTGTGGTCAAAAGAAGAAAGTAATGTTGTTATTACGGCGCTGCCACACCAAGTATCGGGTGCGAAAGTGCTGGAACAGATCGCCAGCCAGATGCGGGCGAAAAAACTGCCGATGGTCGATGATCTGCGTGATGAATCCGATCATGAAAATCCGACCCGGCTGGTGATTGTGCCTAAAAACAATCGTGTCGATGTTGAGCAGGTGATGAACCACCTGTTTGTGACAACCGATCTGGAAAAAAGTTATCGCGTTAACCTCAACATGATCGGACTGGATAACCGTCCCAACGTTAAAGGTTTGGTTGAGATCCTCAGCGAATGGTTGGTTTTCCGCCGAGAGACTGTGCGCAATCGCCTGAATTATCGGTTGGAAAAAGTCCTTAAGCGCCTGCATATCCTGGACGGTTTGCTGAAGGCCTATCTCAGCATTGATGAAGTGATTCAGATCATTCGCAATGAAGATGAACCAAAGCCAGTGTTAATGCAACGTTTTGAACTAACTGAAACCCAAGCCGAAGCGATTCTGGAACTGAAATTGCGTCACTTGGCTAAGCTGGAAGAAGTCAAAATTCGTGGCGAGCAGGATGGACTGGCAAAAGAGCGTGACAAACTTCAGGCGATCCTCGGTTCTGAGCGTAAGCTGAGTACTCTGCTGAAAAAAGAGATTATTGCTGATGCTGAGAACTATGGAGATCATCGCCGTTCTCCGCTGAAAGAACGTTCTGAAGCGAAAGCGATGAGTGATCACGATATCCTGCCTTCAGAGCCGATTACGGTTGTGCTGTCAGAAATGGGCTGGGTACGCAGTGCTAAGGGGCATGAAATCGACCCTGCTGGTTTGAATTACAAATCGGGTGACAGCTTCCGTAGTGCAGCACGTGGTAAGAGCAACCAGCCCGTCGTCTTTATCGATACGACAGGGCGCAGTTATTCCGTTGATCCGTTGGATTTGCCCTCTGCCAGAGGGCAGGGTGAACCGCTGACGGGTAAACTATTGGCATTACCGGCGGGAGCATCTATTGAGCATCTTCTGATAGCTAAAGAAGAGCAGAAATTCTTGATGGCATCTGATGCGGGTTATGGTTTTATCTGTACATTCAGTGACCTTATAGCTAAAAACCGTGCGGGTAAGGCGCTTATAACCCTGCCAGAAAATGCTAAGGTCATGCAGCCACTGGAGATTACCAACGAGCAGGATGATATGTTGTTGGCGATCACTAAAGAGGGTCGTATGCTGATGTTCCCTGTGGCGGATCTTCCTCAGCTTTCGAAAGGCAAGGGCAATAAAATTGTTTCCATTCCTGCAGCACAGGCGGCATCAGGGGAAGATATGTTGAGCTGGTTGTTAGTCTTGCCAGTACAATCCTCAATCACGCTCTACTTTGGCAAGCGTAAGTTACTGCTTCGTCCAGAAGACTTACAGAAGTTCCGGGCTGAGAGAGGGCGCAAGGGAACCTCGTTACCACGTGGATTACAGCGTGTTGAGCGTATTGAAGTGGAAATGCCCCGGTCATAGGCCGAAGGCAGTAACAAAACGATTTTTGTTACACAACAATCACAATAGCAGGCCAGATTTATTCTGGCCTGCTTTATAAGAGGCGGCTATGTTAGCAATCATTCGTGGAATTATTGTTTTTCTGTTATCAATCCTGATATGTCTATTTGGTAGTATCTACTGTTTATTCAGCCCCCGTAATCCGAGTCATGTCATGACCTTTGGTCATGCATTTGGCAAATTGCACAAAATATTTGGCATTAAGATGCTGGAGCGCATTCCTGAAGAAGCGAAGCAATATGGGCCAAGCATCTACATCGGTAATCATCAGAATAATTACGACATGGTCACCATGTCGAATGCCGTGCAGCCCCGCACTGTAACCGTGGGTAAAAAAAGCCTGTTATTCATTCCCTTTTTTGGTCCGCTTTACTGGCTGACGGGCAATATTTTGATCAACAGAGAAAACCGCTCAAAAGCACACGGCACAATTTCACAGGTTGTTCAACAAATCAAAAAAAGGCATATTTCTGTCTGGATGTTCCCAGAAGGCACCCGCAGCCGTGGCCGTGGTCTGCTGCCTTTCAAAACAGGTGCTTTTCATGCGGCGATTGCAGCCGGCGTACCCATCGTGCCAGTCTGTGTTTCTTCCACACATGATCGCATCAAATTCAATCGCTGGAATAATGGCACTGTCATTGTTGAAATGCTGCCCCCTATTGATACGACGAAATATACTAAAGATCAGGTTCGCCAGCTGGCAGAGCATTGCCGTCAAATGATGCAAGCCAGAATTGAAGAGCTGAATAACGAAGTCGAAGTAATGGATAAGCGCAAATAATCAAATTGCTGTTGGTTAGACTTAATTTCATAACCTATCTTCTCCTGCTCTTTGGACGGATTCTGGCTATAAATTTAAGATAGTTTTAGAGTTTGCACTTTATTCGCGATATGATTGCGTTTAATAAGTTAGTGTTTTTATTAAACGCAATCTGTAGAAAAATCAATCCCAATAGCCTAAATATTGGGTAATTCATCCCAGTAATTATTTGAATTGTGAAGTGCTTGCGTTCATATAAGCAATCATTTGGGGATTGCTATTCCTGTCGTGGAGAAAATATGTCACTGAGTCGGCGCCAATTTATACAGGCTTCTGGTTTGGCAATGTGTTTAGGTGCGCTCCCTTTTGCGGTTCGGGCCAATAAATATCAACAAACGGCACTGCCGATCCCCCCTTTACTGGAATCCCGTGGTGGCCAACCCTTGTTTTTAGCCCTGCAAAAGACGCATTGGTCTTTTGATGGCAAAAATAAGGTGCAAGTTTGGGGAATCAATGGGCGATATTTAGGGCCAACCATTCGGGTTCGTAAAGGGGATAACGTCAAGCTGATATATAGCAATCGTTTGTCTGAACCTGTATCAATGACTGTAGGAGGGTTGTTGGTTCCCGGGACATTGGTAGGAGGCTCGGCGCGCCTGATATCGTCAAATGAAAATTGGTCTCCGATTATCCCTATTAATCAGCCGGCAGCGACTTGCTGGTATCATGCCAACACGCCAAACCGGATGGCACAGCATGTTTATGCCGGGCTTGCAGGTATGTGGTTGGTGGAAGATGAAAACAGCCGCAGCTTACCTCTACCCAAAAATTATGGCGTTGACGATTTTCCTGTCATTTTGCAGGACAAGCGGTTAGATAATTTTGGTGTACCTCAGTATAACCCGGCGATCAATCAAGGTTTTCTTGGCGATACATTGCTTATTAATGGTGTTGAAAACCCTTTTATTGAGGTTGCCAGAGGCTGGGTCAGATTACGTTTATTGAATGCTTCCAATGCCCGCCGATATCAATTGCAACTCAGTGATGACCGTCCTTTCTATATGGTAGGTACTGATCAGGGATTGTTGCCTGCTCCTGTGACGGTACAGCAATTGTCACTTGCTCCAGGGGAGCGCCGTGAGGTTTTGGTCGATATGTCGAAAGTGGATAGCGTAGCCATTACCGCAGGAGAATCGGCAGGCATGCTTGACCGCCTGAAAGGGCTGTTTGAGTCTTCAACCAAATTGTTGTCAACGACCGTCCTGACTATCAAGGCCAGTGGGCTGCTTTCTCTCGTGACAGATCAATTACCGACGCAGCTCGTGGCGGATACTACGGAAATTAACTCATCCATTCATAATCGTCAGTTTGTTTTGGGGGATGCGACTCAGGGGATCAATGGGGTATTGTTGAATAGGAATCGAATCGACATCAGCAGCCAGCAAGGTGCGTGGGAGCGCTGGGTAGTCACTACTTCAGTTCCACAGCCTTTCCATATTCAAGGGGGGAGATTCAAGGTCATCAGCCATAATGGAAATCGACCATTTCCACAAGATTATGGCTGGAAAGATACGGTTTGGATTGAGGGTAGAACCGAATTACTGGTTAATATGATGCAGCCGTCTTATGAGATCTTTCCTTTCAAGTACTACAGTCAAATATTGGAAATGGCGGATGACGGAGTGGCTGGCCAAATGGTTGTCACTCCAGCCACGAGCTAAGGAAAAAGCCAATAATAATAACCACCATTGCTTTGCCTGATGTTGGAATAATAAAAGTGCCTCAAAGCCCTGTCAGAGCAGATGGGGCTGTTATTTCAGAAAATCTGAGTGTTCCTGATGGCGTGATTACTTGCCTGAAACGTAGTGCATGAACTCACTATTTGTTCTGAATAAATTGCTAATCTTATCGACTGAGAGTAGCCCTTTCCGTATAGTGTCCAAAATTTTCATACTATTTATTTGCCTGTAAGGTGACCTAATGAATATCAGCTTGATTGCTGCGATGGCTATGGATCGAGTTATTGGTATGGAAAATGCCATGCCGTGGACTCTGCCAGGTGATTTAGCCTGGTTCAAACGCAATACACTCGGAAAATCGGTTGTGATGGGGAGGGTAACTTACGAATCGATAGGACGCCCTTTACCGGGACGCTTGAATATCGTGATAAGCAGTCAGCCAGCACGTGATGATAGTGTCACTTGGGTTCGCACTATCGAAGAGGCTTTGGCCGCAGCGGGTGATGTTGATGAAATTATGGTAATGGGGGGAGGCAAAATTTATGAGCAGTTTATTCCTCTGGCTCACCGTATGTATCTGACTCACATTGATGCGGAAGTCATTGGTGACACCCATTTCCCCGATTACGCACCCGATGAGTGGAATTCAGTCTTTACCGAATATCATGATGCAGACGAGCACAACTCACATGGCTATTGCTTCGAAATTCTAGAACGCCGTGAATGAGCGGCAGCAGTAAAAAACAATCACAAAAAACAGTTGTAGTCAGCACAACAAATCAAATTTCATCTACGGAGTGTCGCAAGGCACTCCGGCGTCACAGGTTTTATTCCGTAGGCTCATTAACGATTTAGCAATGATGATTGGCTGAAATACTGCTTATCTTCCCAACGCATCATTGTCAATTTACCTCCCCAACAGCAGCCCGTATCCAGCGCATAGATGCCGGCAGGCGTACCTTTGCCCTCCAGTGCAGCCCAGTGACCGAATGCAACAGAATATTCTTCAGGGATGTTACACGGCAATTCAAACCAGGGTTTTAGTGGGGCAGAAACATTTTCGGGTTTAGATTTGCAGATCATATCCAGCTGACCATTTGGAAAGCAGTAACGCATTCGTGTCAGTGCATTAGTGCTATAACGCAATCTAGCAAGCCCGCTCAGTTCGGGATCCCAGTTATTGGGCATATCACCGTACATAGCATCGAGAAATAAAGGATAGCTGTCACTGCGGAGAATGGCTTCCACTTCACGGGCACATATTCTGGCGGTGTCTAGATCCCATTGGGGTGCTAATCCTGCATGTGCCATGACCAGTTTTAGTTCATCATCAATCTGTAGCATTGGCTGCTTTCTTAGCCAATTAATTAAATCATCAACATCCGGTGCTGAGAGTAATTTATCCAGTTGGTCTTTCGGCTTATTACGGCTGATTTTGGCGTAAACGGCCAGTAAATGAAGGTCATGGTTGCCCAAGACCAGTTTAACCGCTGGGCCGAGTTGCTTGATAAAGCGAAGCACTTCCAGCGAATAAGGGCCACGGGCGACCAGATCGCCCGTGAGCCATAATGTATCTTTGCTGGGATGAAAAGAAACTTGTTGTAATAAAGCGCGAAATTCATGATAGCAGCCGTGAATATCGCCAATAAGGTATGTAGCCATAGTTAATTTATCAGTGTTGGAATAGCCAGTCTGAACACCGGAATGGCGACACGAAATGGACGCCCATCATGATCACGCATTTCATAATGGCCTTCCATTGTGCCTAAAGGCGTTTCCAGAATAGTCCCGCTGCTGTAGCGATAATCTGTTCCAGGAAGGATAACGGGTTGTTTTCCTACAACCCCTTCTCCCTGAACTTCTGTTCGGTGTCCATCACTGTTGGTTATACGCCAATAACGGCTGATAAGTTGCACGGGGGAATGCCCAAGATTGTGAATTGATATTGTATAAGCAAACACAAAACGCTGATGCTCTGGTTCTGATTGGCTTTCTACGTAAGTACTCTGTACTTGGATATGAATTCTTGGTTCGTTGAGCATAAATGCCTCCTGTTACTGTAATGGCTGTTTATTGATTTCGGGCAGTTTTTGCTTGAGATGATAACCAACTTGCCATCTTACAGTATTGCTCGACAGAAATGTTTTCAGCCCGTGTGCCCGGATCAACGCCCAGTTCAGATAATTGCTCAACTGAAAAGAGATCGCCAAGGCTATTGCGGATAGTTTTGCGCCGTTGGTTAAATGCCTGAGTAGTCACTCGGGCTAACATGCGAATGTCTTTAACCGGATAAGGCATAGCTTTGTGCGGCATAAGACGCACAATGGCTGAATCCACTTTGGGGGCTGGCGTAAATGCCGTAGGTGGTACTTCAAGAACAGGGATAACCTGACAGTAATATTGTGCCATTACACTCAAACGCCCGTAGGCTTTACAGCCAGGCCCAGCGACCAGACGGTTCACCACTTCTTTTTGCAGCATAAAACTCATATCAGCGATAGCATCAGCATAGCTGAAAAGATGGAACATCAATGGCGTAGAGATGTTATAAGGCAAATTACCAAATACACGCAGGGATTGTCCCTGATCCTTGGCCAGTTGGCCAAAATCAACGGTCATCGCATCCTGCTGAATGATAGTCAGCTTATCTTTTAGCTTAGGATGAACATGCAGACGAGCTGCCAGATCACGGTCAAGTTCGACGACAGTCATTTTATCCATGCGTTCACCCACTGGCTCGGTCAGTGCACCCAGACCAGGGCCTATTTCCACGATAGCCTGACCAGGCTGTGGGTTCATCGCATCGACAATACTTTCAATGATAAATTGATCGGTTAAAAAGTTTTGCCCGAAGCGTTTACGGGCGTAGTGCCCTTGATGGACTTTATTATTCATTACTGTTTTGTATCATCTTAATTGCTAAATTTAATGCGGTAATAAAACTTCCCACATCTGCTTGGCCTGTCCCTGCCAGCTCTAGAGCTGTGCCGTGATCGACAGACGTTCGGATAAATGGCAGTCCGAGAGTGATATTCACGGCTCTGCCAAAACCTTGATATTTTAACACGGGTAACCCTTGATCGTGATACATCGAAAGTACGGCATCAGCATGATCCAAGTACTTAGGCTGGAACAGGGTATCGGCCGGCAGCGGCCCTTCTAGCCAGATACCTTCTGCCCTCAGGCTGTCCAATGCGGGAATGATCACGTCGATTTCTTCATGCCCCATGTGTCCACCTTCCCCTGCATGTGGATTCAGGCCACAAACATAGATATGGGGGCGGCGGATACCGAATTTGGTTTTCAGATCATGATTGAGAATAGTGACTACTTCTCTCAGTGAATCAAACGTAATTGCCTTGGGAACATCCATAATCGGCAGATGCGTTGTTGCCAGCGCCACCCGTAGCTCTTCTGTTGCCAGCATCATGACGACTCTTGAGCATTGGCTGTGGTCAGCAAAAAACTCAGTATGTCCGGTAAAAGGAACCCCTGCCTCGTTGATGACACCTTTGTGAACCGGGCCTGTCACCAGTGCAGAAAACTCGCCATTCAGACAACCCTCGCAGGCTTTTGCCAGCGTTTCCGTGACATAAATACCGTTTTCCCGGTTCAATTCACCGGCAATGACAGGTGAATGGAGGGAAACGGGCAGAATAGTCAGGGTTCCGGCGGCCTGTGTTGGGGAAATGTATTCAGGGGAGTAAGGTTGTAGTTGAAGGGGTAGGTTGAGTTGCTTGGCTCGTAAGAGCATTAACTCAGGATCAGCACATACAACGAGTTGGATAGGCCACTCTTTTTGTGCGAGGGCAATGACTAAATCAGGGCCAACCCCGGCTGGTTCGCCGGGGGTGATAATGATGGGTTTATTGTTGTGCATCGCTACCATCTAAAACTTTCACATAAGCGGAGGCACGTAAGTCCTGCATCCAGTTTTGTGTTTCTTCACCGAGTTTACGGTTTAACAGCAGGCGGTAGGCATTATCTTTCTGTGCCGAGTCTGTTCTGTCAACCTTGCGGGTATCAATCAGTTGGATTAAGTGCCAGCCGAAAGTAGAGTGAACAGGCTGGCTGAGCTCACCTTTTTTAAGTTTCACTAAGGCATCACGGAAAGCTGGCGCATAAGTACTTGGCACATTCCAGCCCAGTTCACCACCACGCATGGCTGTGCCCGGATCTTCAGAATACTTCTCCGCTGCTGCATTAAATGTGGTTTTACCACTTAAGATTTCTTCTCTGAGTTTCATCAGAGTGCTGCGGGCTTGATCATCGGTCATGATAGGTGAAGTTTTCAGCAGAATATGGCGGGCATTAACTTCAGTGGCCGCAACCTGTGGCATATTGCTACCGCGGATATCATTAATTTTCAGGATATGGAAACCAACGCCGGAACGGATTGGGCCAATAATCTGTCCCTTATGCGCTGACTGGAGCTGTTCTGCAAACAGAGAAGGTAATTCCTGCAATTTTCTCCAACCCATATTGCCGCCTTTCAGGGCCTGTGTATCGCCGGAATAGGTGATAGCCAGCTTACCAAAATCGGCACCATTTTTGAGCTCAGATAAAATCTTGTTTATGATCGCCGTCGCTTTTTCTACCTGTGCTTGACTTGGATTTTCTCGCAATGGAATCAGAATGTTGCTGACATTCAACTCGGTATTCTGATTATTTTCGCTGCTAAGATTTTTGGCCAGCGCCTCAACTTCCTGTGGCAGGATCGTGACGCGGCGACGAATTTCATTATTGCGTACTTCGGCAATAATCATCTCTTTGCGGATCTGATTGCGGTAGGTATTAAAATTGAGACCCTCGGCAGTCAGATTTTTTTTCAATTCGTCCAGACCCATATGGTTCTGGGCGGCAATGTTTGCGATGGTGGAATCCAGGACTTGATCGGGGATAGTGATCTGCATCTGTTTTGCCATTTGCAAAATGATGTCATCCATAATTAAACGCTCAAGGATCTGGTGACGCAAGGCTTTTTCATCTGGTATTTGCTGACCAGCATGTTTTGCACTGAGTTTAACGGATTGTAATTGCTCGTCGACATCACTTTCCAGTACGACACCATTGTTGACAACGGCAGCAACCCTATTGAGTTCCTGTGGTGCTGCCATTGCGACAGTATTCACTGAAAACATCAATCCGAGAATGAGTGCTCTCCAGTTCTTCATACGTTTCCCATCATATCAATCCCGCCTTGGCGGGGTTATTGTGTTTACATTGTGTTTGCATCATGTTTATCAGTATCAGAATGCGCGCTGGTAAGGCAGAATACCTCTCTCCAGCATCTTCTGGCTACCCAAACTTTGATTGCTACTTAAGCCACGAAGTTCAACATTGAATGACCATTTGTTGTCATATTCACTGCTGTTGTCCTTCCAGCTGACGATTTTACGTTCATAACCGACACTCACCGCCCAGCAGCAAGTGTTGTATTGGAGGCCAACCAGCTGGCTTGCCGGCTGTTTCTCTTTGGTATCGTAATAATACGAACCTACGAACGCCCAACGATCCGCCAGCGGCCAGCTTGCCACTAGCCCGACCTGCGAAATGCCCTGCTGGAATGACGGCGCTTGGCTTCCAAGCGTAGCCTGAATATAGTCGCGGTTAACAAAACGATAATTCAACTGTACCAGACGTTCAGCATCACGGCGATATTCCAGCACCGTATTGCCCATTGCCACACTGTTCAGACGGGTATCGTATTGCATACCCCCTTTAAATCCCCATGAATCATTGATTTTCCACTCAACATCTCCGGCCCATGTTGTCGTACCTGTACTTTTTTTGGTTGAGTCTTTGAGGTCAGTATCTTGGGTACGCGGACTTTCAAAGTAGTAGATTTGACCTACGGATAGGTTAAAACGTTCAACTAAATCTTCATCATAAATGCGGGTGGTGATGCCACTGGTAAACTGATTAGCAGATGAAATGCGATCCAGCCCACTGAAGAAGCGATCCCGGAACAATCCGGAATAGTTAGCCTGCAATAGGGAAGAATCGAAGTTGTTGATATTATCTTGATTTTTATAAGGTACATAAAGGTACTGAACCCGGGGTTCCAGCGTCTGCGTGTAATACTTGTTCATATACATGGCGCGCTCAAACACCATTTTCGCATCGGATTTAAACAGTGGCAGGACACGGTTGACTGATTTCTCTAGCGTAGAGTTCTGTGTCGTGGCAGGAATATCTTGCTGATAGTGGGTTGCCATCAATTTAAATTCATTATTGAGGCTTGCCCAGCGATTGGAGAGCGGCAGATTGATAGTCGGTTCCACATGCCAACGTGTTGCCTCTGGGTAATCTTTGCCTACGCTGGTGAACTTGGCAATTTGAGCGTGGGTTCGGAAATCAAACGGCCCCAGATCATTTTTGTAGTAATTCAGATCAAGTTGAGGCTCTGCACGGTAAGCTTTTCTATTTTTTCCGGCAGTAAAGATCTGGAATTGCTTGCTTGCCAAGGTTGCATCCCAGTTCTGTTGGGCATAGCCAATACTGAATTTCTGGGTGGCATAACCGTCGGTACTGGTGCCGTATTGCGAGGTAAAATCAGTGAAATATTTGGGATCACTAACTTTGGTGTAATCGGCACTGAAACGCCATGCTTGATTGAGTACGCCACTGTGGTTCCAGTAGAATAACCAGCGGTTATTGCTCTCCCGATCTGACAGATTTTTATCAAGTTTTTTATCATCTGCATACAGGCGATCATGACCAAGCCAATCAAAAGCTACTGTACCCGCCCCGGCTTTTGTTAAATAACGGAACTCGTTATCCAGCTTAAGACCCCGTTTACTGATCAGATTTGGCGTAATGGTGGCATCGTAATTGGGGGCAATATTCCAGTAATACGGCAGCTTGAATTGAAAGCCTTCTTTATTGGAGTAGCTGGCATTGGGGATCAGAAAACCAGAACGGCGTTTGTCACCAATGGGGAGTTGCAGGTATGGGCTGTAAAATACCGGCACGTTGGCCACCCTGAAACGGGCATTCCAGATCTCAGCGACTTCTTCTTTACGGTCGAGGATAACTTCGGAGCCAACAACGCTCCAGCTATCGTTGCCCGGCAGACATGAGGTAAATATCCCATTATTCATAATGGTATAGCGGTTTTCATCGCGCACCATCAACTTATCTGCGCTACCGCGCCCCTGACGGCCAACCATTTGGTATTTGCCGTGTTCCATGTCCGTATCTTTATTGTTCAGGTTAGACCAGGCACGAGGCCCCTTCAAAATAATCTGAGGGTCATCATAGTTAACATTGCCTGTTGCGGTCACGGTCCTGACAGGAACTTCATCTTGTGTTTGTTCGAGCCGCACTTTATCGGCTGTCAGCGTTTTATTCCCCTGTCGAATATCAACATTGCCGACAAATTCGACCGCATTGGGATATTCACCGTGTGTATCATCAGACTTAATGTTAACGGGAATTTGGTTGGGATCAGCCGTGATAATGGGTTTATCGTATACAGGTACGCCCAGCATACACTGTGCTGCAAGGTCAGCATGTGCTTGCTGACTGTAAATTGCTGCCCATACCATTGTGGCCAGCAGAGTGGGATAACATTTATTCATATATAGTTATGCGGTTCCGTCATCAGTGGCATCATGCCGGCAAACGCTCAGAGACTAACGCACTTGATAAATATGCGCCAGAGTAAAGTTAAACTTTACTAATCTTGCTGTTAGGCACGGAGCTTAATGAATAGTATGATAATGCAAAATTGCGCTCAGGGCATTGAGGAATTGAAGAGTATATGCAGTATTGGGGAAAATTATTTGGATTGATATTTGGTATTGCTTCTGGTGCTGGCTTTTGGGGCATAGTGATTGGCCTGTTGCTCGGTCATGTACTTGATAAAGTCAGGATGCGCAATCAAAGACTTTCTGACAAAGGCCCAACCCGGCAGGCACTGTTTTTTCGCAGTACCTTTCAGGTCTTGGGGCATTTGACCAAAGCAAAAGGCCGGGTGACAGAAACGGATATCCAGCTCGCCAGCCAGTTGATGGATAGGATGCAGTTACATGGTGATGCAAGGGTTGCCGCACAGCAGGCGTTTCGTGAGGGTAAGCAGCTCCGGTTTCCTCTGCGTGAAACACTTCGGCAATTGCGACGTGCCTGTTTTGGGCGTTTTGACCTGATTCGGATGTTTTTGGAAATTCAGTTACAGGCTGCGTTTTCAGATGGCGAACTGCATCCTAATGAAAGAATAGTGTTGTTTGTTATTGCTGAAGAACTGGGTATTTCTCGTCCTCAATTTGAACAATTCCTCGCCATGATGGAAGGTGGCCGCCATTTTGGTGGGCAATATCAGCAGCATGGCCGTTATCAGGAGCATGGGCAGCCGCGGGCGACTCTGGCAGATGCCTGCAAGGTGCTGGGTGTTAAGGAACATGACGAGGCGACAGTCATTAAGCGGGCTTATCGAAAACTGATGAGTGAACACCATCCCGATAAACTGGTGGCAAAAGGCTTACCGCCAGAAATGATGGATATTGCCAAACAGAAAGCACAGTCCATCCAATCCGCTTATGATTTAATTAAAAAAGAAAAAGGTTTTAAATAACACCTGTCAAAAATCGGCCTTGCATTCAAAATGCATCGGAGTGCCGTAGGCCGGGTGAGTAATCGACAACTCTTGTGCATGTAATTGCAGGCGAGGTGCCAGTTCTCTTGCCTGCTGATGAGCATAGAACCTGTCCCCCAGAATGGGGTTGCCAAGCGCCAGCATATGTACACGTAGCTGATGGGATCGCCCAGTGATGGGAGCAAGCCTGACGCGAGTGGCCTGAGCTTCATATTCCAGCACTTGATACTCTGTCTGTGCCGATTTTCCGGTTTCAAAACAGACCTTTTGCTTCGGGCGGTTCGGCCAGTCGCAGATCAGTGGTAAATCTACCAGACCTTTTTCCCGTTCTAATTTTCCCCATACCCGGGCGATATAGACTTTTTTCGGCTCACGTTCACGAAACTGACGTTTTAGCTCACGTTCAGCCGCTTTGGTCAGTGCAACAACCATGACACCACTGGTTGCCATATCTAGTCGATGAACAGATTCAGCCGTTGGAAACTCGGCCTGTATCCGCGTCATGATACTGTCCTTATGGTCCTCTGCTTTGCCCGGTACAGAAAGCAACTCACTGGGTTTATTAACGACCATAATGTGCTCGTCTTGATAAAGCACGTGTAACCAGGGATCAGTCGGGGGATTATAAGATTCCAGCATAGTAGCTCCAGTTGGGTCGAAAAAATGACGGGGCAGATTTTATCAGCATATGATTTACGGTGTGAGATTAAAATACAGGGGCATCTCATCGAGATCGCCCCGTATTTCAGGATTGGCTATTTATTAGTGGCTATTTATTGATGAGAGACCACCACCAGGCGAATGGCATCCAGACGCCAATTTGCCTGATCAAGATTGAGCAGCAGATGCTTATGTTCAGAGTCAACCGCTTCCAGCTCATCATCACGGATATTTGGGTTAACCGCTTTCAGCGCTTCCAGCCGTGACAACTCAGCAGACAGCACGTTATCTGCCTCTTTTTTCGCTTTTTCAATCACCTCACGGGCTTGTTGTTCCACCAGCGGTTCAGATTGCTGCAAAATAGCGTGAACTTCTTTTTGCACCGCGCTGACCAGTTTACTGGCATTATGGCGATTGATGGCATTTAGCTGGCGGTTGAAACTTTCAAATTCCACTTGAGGTGCCAGATTGGTTCCTTTCAGATCCATTAAGAGGCGCACTGGTGTTGGTGGCAGGAAGCGGGTTAATTGCAGGTGTTTCGGCGCTTGGGCTTCAACAACGTAAATTAACTCAACCAACAGCGTTCCGACTGGCAGTGCTTTGTTTTTCAGAATGGAAACGGCACAGCTTCCGGTATCTCCAGACAAAATCAGATCTAAGCCGTTACGGATGATCGGGTGTTCCCAGCTCAGGAATTGGGTATCTTCGCGGGACAAGGCTTTTTCACGATCAAACGTAATTGAGCAACCGTCTGCCGGTAAGCCAGGGAAATCCGGCACCAGCATATGATCGGATGGATTCAGGGTAATAATATTGTCGCTGCGATCTTCCTGATTAATGCCAATGATATCGAACAAATTCAGAGCAAAACTCACCAGATCTGTATCGTTATCCTGTGCGGCGATGGTTTCTGCCAGCTTTTGTCCCTGCTCGCCACCATTGGAATTCATTTCCAGCAGACGGTCACGGCCTTGCTCCAGCTCCTGCCTGAGTTGCTCATGATGCTCACGACACTCAGCAATGAATGGCGTGAAGCCAGCCTGTTCGTTTGGCTTGGCAAGGAAATTCACCAGAGTTTCATAATATTTGTCATAGATGGGGCGACCGGTTGGGCAGGTCTGTTCAAAGGCATTCAGACCTTCGTGATACCAGCGCAGGAGAATCGATTGCGCGGTATTTTCCAGATAAGGTATGCTGATCTTGATATTCCGGCTTTGGCCGATACGATCTAAGCGACCAATGCGTTGTTCCAGCAAATCTGGGTTGAAAGGCAGATCAAACATGACAAGCTGGTTAGCAAACTGGAAGTTACGCCCTTCAGAACCAATTTCAGAACAGAGCAGCACTTGCGCTCCTTCATCTTCGGAAGCGAAATAAGCTGCGGCACGGTCGCGTTCTAACAGAGATAACCCTTCGTGGAACACGGCACTGCGGATACCTTCACGTTCGCGTAGCACCTGCTCCAGTTGCAGGGCAGTTTCTGCCTTGGCACAGATCACCAGCACTTTTTCATCACGGTTTGCCAGCAGAAAACCAAGCAGCCATTCCACACGGGGATCGAAGTTCCACCATGTCGCATTTTCGCCCTCAAACTCCTGATAGATCCGCTCCGGGTAGAGCATATCCTTAGCGCGCGCTTCTACGGATTTTTTGGCACCCATGATTTCAGACACTTTGATTGCCGTCTGATATTGAGCGGGTAATGGTAGCTTGATTTCGTGCAGTTCACGGTGTGGAAAGCCTTTGACGCCGCTGCGGGTATTACGGAACAGCAGGCGGCTGGTACCGTGGCGATCCATCAACATAGCGATCAGTTCACGGCGGGACTTTTCACTCTCTTCATCCTGATGACTGTTTGCCGCTTTCAGCAAAGGTTCAATATCCTGCTCGCTAATCAGTTCGACAATCAGGTTCTGCTGGTCATTGTTCAGTGTTTCGCCAGACAGCAGCAGGGTGACGGCATCAGCGACCGGACGGTACGTCTGCTGTTCATCAATAAACGCCTGATAATCGTGGAAACGATTGGGATCGAGCAGACGCAGACGGGCAAAATGGCTTTCCTGTCCTAATTGCTCGGGTGTTGCTGTCAGCAGCAGCACGGATGGGATCTGCTCGGCTAACTCTTCAATGACCTGATATTCGCGACTTGGTGCTTTTTCGCTCCATTCCAGATGATGAGCCTCATCGACGACCATTAAATCCCAGCTCGCTTCCAGCAGATGTTCAAAACGCTGTTTATTACGGCGAACAAAATCCAGAGAACAGATAATCAACTGCTCTGTTTCAAATGGATTATCGCTATCGTGCAGGGCTTCGGAATAACGACCATCATCAAACAGGGAAAAGCGCAGGTTGAAACGGCGTAGCATTTCTACCAGCCATTGGTGCTGGAGGCTTTCCGGCACGATGACCAGCACACGTTCAGCACGACCGGCCATGAGTTGCTGGTGAATAACCATGCCAGCTTCGATGGTTTTACCTAATCCGACTTCGTCGGCCAGCAGCACACGGGGAGCGTGGCGTTTGCCGACTTCATTGGCAATATGCAACTGGTGAGGGATTAAGCTGGCGCGAATGCCACGCAGCCCACTTTCAGCCAGACGAAATTGCTCACTTTGATGTTTACGGGCGCGGAAACGCAGCGCAAAGCGATCCATTCGGTCAATCTGACCGGCAAACAGACGATCCTGGGGCTTATTAAACGTCAGCTTACTATCCAGAAAAACTTCTCGCAGGGTGATATTTTCCTCTTCAGTATCCAGACGAGTACCGATATAGATTAACAGGCCATTATCTTGCTGAACTTCATCGACCTTGAGTTTCCAGCCTTCATGACTGGTCAGGGTATCGCCCGCATTAAACATAACGCGGGTAATGGGTGAATCATTGCGTGCGTAAAGGCGGTTTTCTCCGCTGGCAGGGAAAAGTAACGTCACCATGCGCGTATCAAGCGCTACGACTGTTCCTAATCCAAGTTCGCTTTCTGTATCGCTTATCCAGCGTTGACCAAGGGTAAATGGCATAAATTTTGGCTCAGTTTTCTGTTAGACAATGTTATTTATGGTTGCAGGATGGCTGCTTTTGTTGGATATCGATCATCATTGGTTATCGATAGGGATAGTTTTCAACGACACTTTTCATCGCTCGTTTTTTGGAAACGAGGTCGTAAAAGCACCATTGCCCATTAGAGGGGCGATATGTTAATTCAAGAGGAGCAAGCCGTCACCTGCAAAAGTATCCATTATTCGAAAGATATGCTCATCTGCCCTGTCAGCAGGGTCATAAAGTTATCTTGAATAAATGGCAGGATGGCGTCTGCAATCGGCATCAGCTGTTTATTAATGTAGTGTTCGTAATCCGGCAGCGTGGTCTGGTTTTCCAGTGGCTCAGGCCCTGATTGCGTGATGAGGTAGCTGATCCAACCGACATTTTGGTATTGCAATGGGCGATTATTCTGCTGGTTATACTCATCCGCCAGACGTGCTGCCCGGACATGAGGTGGTACATTACGCTGGTAATCAGACAGTTTGCGACGTAGCTGTTTGCGGTAAATGAGACGGTCATCGAATTTTCCTGCCAGCGTGTCGGCAATGTAATCACGGATATAATCTTGGTAAGGCTTCTGGTGAAAAATAAGGGTGTACAGTTCATTCTGGAAAATTTGTGCAAGCGGTGTCCAATCCGTTCTTATTGTTTCCAGCCCTTTGAAAATCATCTTATCGCCACTCAATCCGGCATAGCGTTTTTTACTGCCTTGTTCAGTGCCTCTCACGGTTGGCATGAGAAAACGGCGATAATGGGTTTCAAATTCCAGTTCCAGTGTGCTTTCAAGATTGAACTGCGTTTTGAGATGGCTTTGCCACCATTGATTGACAAATTGCGCCAGCGAATGACCTATTTGACTGGCTTCTGCTTCAGAATGAGGGTGCTTCAGCCAGATAAAAGTTGAGTCCGTATCGCCATAAATCACCTGATACCCTTGTGACTCAATCAACTCACGGGTCTGGTGCATGATTTGGTGCCCGCGCAGGGTAATAGAGGACGTCAGGCGGGGGTCAAAAAAGTGGCAGCCTGACGCCCCCAGTACGCCATAAAACGCATTCATGATAATTTTCAGAGCTTGGGAGAGCGGGGCGTTTTGTTGCTTTTTGGCTTTGTCACGTTCATGCCAGATTTGCGTGATGATATCAGGTAAACAATGTTGAGTGCGAGAGAAAAACGCTTGCCGAAAACCGGGTATGGCATGTTCACTATCGGGCTGGGCGAGGCCTTCTACCATGCCCACGGGATCGATCAGAAAAGTGCGAATAATAGAAGGATAGAGGCTCTTATAATCCAAAACCAGCACTGAATCATACAGCCCCGGAAACGAATCCATCACAAAACCACCGGGGCTATCACCGGAGTCAGTTGCATGAACGGGAGAGACATAGCCGATGCGGTGCATTCTCGGCAGATAAAGGTGTGTGAACGCGGCGACTGATCCTCCGCTGCGATCCACTGCCAATCCTGTCACCGTAGCGCGCTCCAGCAGGAACGTCATCAAATCCGTCTTATCAAAAATGCGGTTGACGAGAATACAGTCCTGCAAATTATAGTGGGCGAGAGCAGGTTTATCCTCCTGAAAGCGGCGATTGATTTCATCCATCCGATCATAGGGGCTATCAATGGCTTTTCCTTCCCCCAATAACGCCTGTGCGACATATTCAAGACTGAACGAAGGAAAATTCCACGTTGCGGTTTTCAGTGCATCAATGCCATCAATAATCAGGCGGCCTTCAGCCGAGGCGAAAAAATGCCCCGGCTTGAAACCGTGCTCCCGCCATTCCAGCAAACCATGACGACGACCGAGTTTCAGCGGTACGTTATAGCGTTCAGCATGTTTCTGTAATACTTTTAAATCAAACTGGATCAGACTCCAGCCAATAATGGCATCGGGATCGTAAAATGCTATCCATTCGTTTAGCTTTTCCAGCATCTGCGGACGGCTGGCGACGTACTCCAGCTTGAAATCCCTATCTTGCCTGCTCCCGTTTTCTGACCCCAGCATAAACACTGTTTGCTCACCGCAACCCGCTAAGCCGATGGAATACAGCTCCCCATGCTGGCTGGTTTCAATATCCAGTGAAACCCATTTCAGTTTAGGGCGATAGGTGGGATTCGGTTTCATTTGATAGCTGCCATCCGGTTTCTGATTGAACCAGACGGGTGCGGTAATAAAGCGCTCCATCATAAATCGGTCAGGTGGGCGGATATCGGTTTCGTAGAGTGGAATATCCTGTTCTTTCAGGGTCTTTTCCAGCTGTTGCAATTGACGATATTGCAGGCAATATAAGGCAGTTACGGGTTGGCGATTGAAATCTTTCAACGGTAGAGGCTTGAGTTCACAACGCGGTTCTTGGTCGATGATACGCTTTGCCTTCTGCAAATCATGCTGGGGAATAAAAGCCACCGCTTTTTGGTGAGAAATAGTGATGCGGCGAGCACCCTGATCCGTCGCCAGCCAATATACTAACTCAATACCGGATGGCGTATCTTTCCAGTGACGGGTGAGTATGAAACCTTGTTCAACATGCTTTGTTTGCATAATATTTCTGCAACTGCTTTTGTGTTGAGGGCAAAGAGCCGCCTCTACATTGTAATGAATAGTAGCCTAAATTATAGCACTTGTAGTGGTTATTTATACAGTGGTTTTTTAATAAAGTCAGAATATAGGGTTTTTATGATGAAAAATGCATTGAATAAAAAACAATCTGAGTTACTTGCCAGTTTTAATAAAGAAGAATTACTTGAAATCATCCATGCATTAATCAGAAATAATGAGCTGGCTCAAATCACATTAGTCAGTGGATATTTGCTGGAGTCTGAAGACATTCTGAAACTCATTGAAAAAGAGTATAAAAAACGCAGCAAGAGCAAACGATTTTTCGATTATTATGAAACGGATACCTTCTTCAATGAACTACATAACTCTATGGCAACGCTTTTGAACCGGGTTATTCCTTTAAAACCAGTAGAATCAGAAGTGTTACTGTCATATATGTTACAAGACTTTGAACGCATGAGTGAAACTAAAGACACCTCCAGTGGTGGCTGGCAGGATTATTACTACTACCTTGTTGAATCTTGGATTAAGGCGTTATCTCTGCAAAAAGATACTGATAAGGTTACGGTAGCAAATAAGCTTTTCAAGATTTTCCAAGGCGAATATTATTTCTCTTTGTCCCAGTTGGGTGAATATAAATCTACTTTGGGTCTTGATATTCTTCGCCAGCTAAGAGATATATTTTATCAGCACAAAAAAGATGATGAAGCACTGGAGTTGAGTTATTCCATTAAAGATATTGAATTCTTTAAAACGTATCTCGATAAGAAGAAAGGATTTTTATATCCAAGATATTATCTGGATTACGCTGAATTGCTGATTGAAGATGTCAGATCTGATGAAGCTATTGTGTTGTTGGAAAATCTCAGAGAAAAAAACAACAAACTGCCAGTTGAACTCAATGATGATAAGATAATGGAATTATTGATTAAGGCCAATATTGAAGAGGGCAAGAAAGAAGAAGCCAGACAACTTTGTATTGACGCTTTCAAGGAGTATTATAACCATAAATTTTATAAATTATATGAAAATACTCTTGATAAGGATGAGAAAGGGGGGGCTATAAAATTATTTTTGGATATAGCCAATCAATATGAAGAAAACCGTTTCTTTTATTTACTATTCCTAATAGAAGTGGAAAGATTCGACGTGATCAATGATTACATTTTGAATTTGGGAAAAGATAATGTAATAAAAATTACCGATTCTATTATTCCCAGTACGGCGAGAAAAGTGTCAAGTTTGCTGTATAAAAGTGGTTTTCCCTTTTCTGCGACGCTCGTAAGACGTGCGCTTGTTGAAGATGTACTTGGTCGTGGAGCAAGTAAGTATTATAAATATTCCGTTTCTGATCTTAAGAAAAGCTTGGATTATGGAGAAAAAATACAAAGTACGGACGATATTTCCTCTAATCAAACCTATTTAACCGCCCTCTACGCAAAGCATAAGAAAAAAGTCTCATTCTGGTCTTTGGCGGAAGAAAAAATTAAGAATGTTTCGATGGATAACGATGGCGTTTATTATGGAAAGTGAAGGTTAGTTTGAGCCTGCACCCGATTTGTGTTATTTCCATTAAAGGTGGCTATTCAGATGGCCACCTAATTCAGTATTGTTTTAATGACCTGTAAATTAAATGTATTCTTTTGGATGACTTATATCAATTAATTGAGGAATTTTAACACCATTTGAGTGGCTAAGAGCCGTGCTTTTTAGAGAATCAATAATACAGAATATATCTATATTCTGGAACAGCTCTATAGGTGTAATCTTGGTTTTTATAGAGATATTATGCTTTGTGTCGATGCGGGTAAGCAGAAGCTGAATCAGGTAAATTCTCTGTGCTCGTGAAGTGGTAAAAAGAATGGCTTTGCGTCATGGTGGGCGGGGAGGGGCGATTGTGAATGTTTCATCGGTGGCTATAAGGTGGGGTCTCCCCATGAATATATAGATTATGTGGCATCGAAAAGGGTTTTGATACGTTGACAATTGGGTTGGCTCAGGAAATCGCACAAGCTATTGCGTGGCTATTGTCTGATGCTGAAGAGTTGTGAATATGAATAGCCGGAAAGAAGATTAAGGATATTTCCGGCTTATTAATGGGCATGGGTTCTTAATCTAACAATTCCGTCAATTTGGGTTTAAGAATAATCTTACCAGGCGTCACTTCAATATTGATCGGTTGCTCCACTAACTGACTGCTCGTCAGCCAATCACCAGCAATATAAAGCTCACCGTTTTCACGAATGTTGTCGATACCTTGATCTGCATGATCTTCCACTTCATGGATCAAACTAACAAGATCAACATCAGGATCAACGAGAGAGATAATTATCCCATTGGACAATTGTGAGATATGAAATAACGCATCCGCACTAAATCCAGCATCGCTGAGTGTGCTGCCATTAAGCATTAATTCGGGAATATCAGTATGGCGAAATGAAACATGAAGGCTCATTTGTACGTTCCTTGTGTTATTTAGGCATATTGCGATACTTTATCAGTACTTCGCTGATACTGCACTGCGAATTCATACGTGTTTTCAAATTCATGTGTGTTTTGATTTGTACCGGATTTGTTGATTAATTCTCAATATCTACACACTAGCGCTTAGATGAACAATATGCTATCGATAATGTTGGTCTTTGCGAAGTAACTCGCAAAAAATGACTGTATATTTATCCATGCTGACATACTTGACTGATTTAAAAAATAAAAATAGAAGATAAGACTATTAAAGGCTCAACAAGATGAAATTATCTAGAGAATGTCTCGATTAAAATAAAAACAAATAAATTGAGTTTTATCATTATTTCAATTTTTTATTCTTTAGATTGTGAATTAGCCTTTTTTGAATTTTTCAGAAAAATGTATTTTTTCATTGTGATTGAATATGATTATGGTGTTTTTATTTATTATTATTAATACTATACTTTAAACACAGATTTGTTTTTATCCAAAATAATTCTGATGTATCATATGTTTAAGGGAATTATAGGCAGGGAAATATCATTGTTGTATAAGTATATATTGTTTAGGTTAATTAGTTTTAGGTTAATATATGAGTTGTCATTTGGTGTTATTTATAAGTTTTTTTTGGTCGTGACATCAATTTATTGAATTATGTATAGTCTGCCTATTTGGAGAACATTCAAATGGCAAAGATTGATGTGACTTGCCCCTCTTGTTGCTCAGTTAAAGGGATCTATCGCAACGGGCGCTCACGTTCTGGTCATTCGTCATTTAAAAAACTCAAACCCAAATCGGTAACAGAAGCCATTAAACTTGGCACCGAAGTGATTGTCTGCTGTGAAAGGGATGAACAATGGTCGTACGTAAAATCAAAGAAGCCGCCTCGTTGGCTTTTTTATGCCGACGACAGGATAAGACGAAAAGTGATCGCCCATGTTTTTGGTCCCAGAACAAAAAAGACATTAATGCGCCTACTGGCTTTGCTGACTCCTTTCAATATTATTATTTATATGACGGATAGTTGGCAAAGTTATGAAAAGGCGTTAGCGGGGAAACTGCATGTGGCCTGCAAGCGTTATACCCAACGCATAGAGAGGCATAACCTGAATCTTCGACAGCATTTGGCAAGACTGACTCGCAAGACATTGTCTTTTTCAAAATCCATAGAAATGCATGGCAGAATTATAGGGTATTATCTGAACATTCATCACGATCAATAAATTGGAGTTATGATCCGTTGCTCCCCAAGCCCCATAAATGCATCTGTTTATTGTTGAGTTGTAAGGATAGATTACAAGTATCCGATAACGATAAATGTTCAATTTAAAGGGAAAAAATGGTCACGTATTCAAAGTGTGTATTGTGATTTTCATTGTATGCATCTAATGCTGATTAATGCATATAAATTGCAGAAAAACTTTAATGGTAGAGTTGTACTGCAATCACAGCTTTCAACACATTAAATACATGACCAATATATTAACACCAAAACACTAACTTAACATTTTTTATATTTATAACAACCATTTACAATGTGCCATACACTACTTTCACTTGGGTCAAGATACAAATATGTTCCATTCTGTTTCGTAAAACCCATTTTCAAATATGCTGGCACAGCGTCTGGCAATGGATAAAGCATTAGTTTTCCACCCATATTTAACTGTTGGGATTCGTTTACTGCTTGTTCCATTAGAATAATACCACAATTTCTAATACCACAATGGGTTACTATATACTCGACTTCAGGTAATTTAGGAAAAATTAAATTAGACTCAGATAAGTTTTTAAGACTCAATTGTAGTCCCCCTATGGGAACACTACCAAAATAAACAATAAAAAATAATCTATCATCGTTTGATTTGGCTTTTTTCATATAATCTTCAGCATGATCCTTTATATTATGAAAAATATGATGTGAATTCATATATCTTTCTCTCCATTTTTTCTGGTTAACATCATGTTGAACATCAAGCTGGTCATGAAAATCACAAAAACTCCATTCCTCCATCATGTTTTTTGTTAATATTATATCAATTGCTTTAACTGCTTCTTCTGCACTAACTTTTTTTACTGTGATCAACGTATTGACACTGTAAACAGTTTTTTCAATATTCGAAGTGGATTGAGAGAGAGGCAACGAATTAAATGACAAGGATCGATTAATAAAAGATTTTGATCTGAACATCGCTTTTTTCTCCATATAAATATAATTAATATTTCTTTGCGGTATAGAAAAGTTTAATTTACATTCCTTACTGTTTAATAAATTAGATATATTTAATTGATTTATAATCTTGCCTGGCGTATTCACTACTCAGTCTGGAAGATATCTTATTTTACTTATACTCCCTTTTCATCCATATATAAATCAAAAATAGGTCGTGACATCAATTTATTGAATTATGTATAGTCTGCCTATTTGGAGAACATTCAAATGGCAAAGATTGATGTGACTTGCCCCTCTTGTTGTTCAGTTAAAGGGATCTATCGCAACGGGCGCTCACGTTCTGGTCATTCGTCATTTAAAAAACTCAAACCCAAATCGGTAAAGAAGCCATTAAACCCGTCACCGAAGTGATTGTCTGCTGTGAAAGGGATGAACAATGGTCGTACGTAAAGTCAAAGAAGCCGCCTCGTTGGCTTTTTTATGCCGACGACAGGATAAGACGAAAAGTGATCGCCCATGTTTTTGGTCCCAGAACAAAAAAGACATTAATGCGCCATCTTCGACAGCATTTGGCAAGACTGACTCGCAAGACATTGTCTTTTTCAAAATCCATAGAAATGCATGGCAGAATTATAGGGTATTATCTGAACATTCATCACGATCAATAAATTGGAGTCATGACCCATTTCGTATCGAGATTAAAACCGATTGATAACGATAAATAATCAGAAAGCGATAGCTTTATTTGATGTCTTGGAAATACAACTCAGAATGCTGGCTAAATGTAGTCTGCTGTTATTATTTTTTTCGCTGTAATAATATTGTCATATATATGAAATAAAGTTGTAATATAAATGTAATTAAATATAGCTTCTTTAATATCATTTTCTCTGTATTGAGCCTATTTTGTGGATTTTATATGTCTTTTTTATTAGAAAAATACCATTCTTATATTTTTAAAAGGGTGATTTGATAGTCTCTGAATATCAATGGATAATTTAAATCTATTGATCGTATATTTTATTTATCGCATTATTCAAGTATAGGAATATATCTTCTCGATATTTTTCCTTGTAATCTGACAATGAAAATTAAGTTAATTGTATGAGATTTAATTTTGTTATCAATTTTTCATATGTTCTATTATGGGAATGTTATTATGGTTTTTTATTTATATAAAAATAATTACTCGGTTGACTATTTATTATTGGTGCTTATGTTGATAATTATACTTTATGAATATATTTCACAAAGGAAATTATTATTTAAAATGATTCTTTTAACTGAAATGTGTTGTTTTATGAATGCTTTAATTTATAAGAAAAATAATTAACTACCTATCAAAAAGAATAATATATAATGCTAAAACGTAAATATTTAACCCATTCTGAAATTGAACAGCTATTAGCTGAATTGGAAAAAGGGCCAAATGCAGAGCGTAATATCTGCATGTTTTTTATGGGTTTCATTCACGGTTTTCGAGTTTCTGAGCTTTTGAGGCTTCGAATGTCTGATGTGGATCTACGTGACCGTAGTTTGAGTGTTAACCGTTTGAAAAATGGCTTTTCTACTATCCATCCCATGATTGCCAGAGAAATTCAACTAATACGTAAATGGATGACAATTAGAAAGAAACTTGAAAAATTTGGTAAGAGTGAATGGCTTTTTATTTCCCGAACCGGGGAGCCGTTATCACGTCAGCAATTCTATAAAATTATTAGAAATACAAGTATCAAGGCAGAAATTGCGATTTGCGCGAATCCTCACATGTTGCGTCATTCGTGTGGTTATGCACTAGCAGATAATGGTGTCGATACACGATTGATTCAAGATTATTTAGGCCATCGCAATATTCGTCATACAGTCATATATACCGCGAGTAACGCAGGTCGCTTTGATGGAATTTGGAGAGCAAGAGGGAAGAGAAGAAGGGTGATATTTAGTACCAAGCTGTTAACTGCCGATGAATTTTCTGGTTCAGAGTTGTCCTGAACATTGCCTTTGAATAATCATGTTTATCAGTAATAACTTGCTAAAAAACCCCGCCGATATTACCAAGCAGGGTTTTTTAATCATAGTGGAACTACATTAAATGGTTATGCCGTGCTGAATAGCAAGGGCAGAGAGGCCTCCGGCAAAACCCTGGCCTACGGCTTTGAATTTCCACTCTGTATTGTGGCGATACAGTTCACCGAAAATCATGGCTGTTTCCGTTGACGCATCTTCAGACAGGTCGAAACGGGCAATTTCCTGATCGTTGTCGTTGTTGACTACGCGGATAAAGCTGTTGCTTACCATACCGAAATTCTGTTTGTTGTTGTCTGCGTCATAAATAGTGACTGCAAACACCATTTTTTTCACGTCAGCAGGCACTTTCGCCAGATCGATTTTAATCTGTTCGTCATCGCCGGCGCCTTCACCCGTACGGTTATCCCCTTGATGGTTGACTGAGCCACAAGGGCTGACTTTATTGTTGAAGAAGACAAAGTGGCCGTCTGACAGAACTTTGCCATCTTCCCCAACCATGAAAACTGAGGCATCAAGATCGAATGCCGCTCCGTCAGTGGCACGCATATCCCAGCCAAGACCCACCAGCGCAATATTCATCGCAGGGGCTTCTTTTGTCAGTGATACATTGCCGCCTTTAACCAGAGATACACCCATTTTTACTCTCCAAATAGTATTTTAAAGTATCGGGCAGGCACACCTGCCCGATCATGAATTAAGTGATAGCTGAATGATCAGGAAGCGTTAATGCCGTACTGAGCGCAAACAGATGCCAGACCACCCGCATAACCTTGACCAACTGCACGGAATTTCCACTCTGTATTGTGGCGATACAGTTCACCGAACAGCATGGCCGTTTCCGTTGAAGCATCTTCAGTCAGGTCGTAGCGGGCAACTTCAACCTGAGTATCATCGTTAACCAATCGGATGAAGGCACCGGAAACTTGTCCGAAGCTCTGATGACGGGTTTGTGCGTCATGGATAGTCACAACAAACACCACTTTTTCCACATCGGCCGGAACCTGATCCAGTTTGATTTTCAGTGATTCATCATCGCCATCTCCCTCACCGGTACGGTTGTCGCCAGTGTGCATGATGGAACCATCAGCAGATTTCAGGTTATTGTAGAAAATGAAATCGGCATCACCACGTACTTTGCCGTTTGCTGACAGCAGAAATGCAGAAGCATCAAGGTCAAAATCTTGTCCATCGGTGGCACGGGCATCCCAGCCAAGACCGATCAGAACATTTTTCATTGTTGGCGCTTCTTTGCTCAGAGAAACGTTACCGCCTTTAGAAAGAGATACACCCATTATTATTTCCTCACTTATTAAGTCGCATACCCTTATTTTTTAAGTTGCTGCTTTGTGGGCGGCAGCTTGAAATCTATTTGGGTATATTGATTGATCGTATTAATTTTAATTGCAGGATTTAACTTTCATTTTCTTCTTTTTGGGGAAACAGCAGGCTGACAATAATACCGACAGTCAGTACTCCAATCACCACGAACAAGCTGGTTGTCGCCGAAATTGAATAACCGTGGTGGAACATATGTTCAGATGCGTTCAGGCCGAGTTTGATGGCAATAAAGAACAGCAGGACGATAACCGCTTTTTCCAAGTGAACCAGATACTTTTTCAGTGCTTCAAGCACGAAGTAAAGTGTACGCAGGCCTAAGATAGCAAACATCATGGCACTGTAAACGATTAAAGGTTCCCGACTGACAGCAATAACCGCAGGTACAGAGTCAAAGGCAAACATCACATCGGACAGTTCCACTACCGCCAGACATAACATCAGTGGTGTGGCGTAAAGCGCCGCTTTGCCCGTACGACCCACTTTTACATCTGCGTTTTCCGGTTTGGTGAGTTCGGCATTCACTTCCTTTTGATTCAACATGAAAGCGTGGCCGCGCAGTTTGGGCCAGATAGGGAAAAAGCGTTTTATCAGACGGTAGGCAAGGTGCTGTGAATAATCCTCGATTTCATCACCGTCATCACCGCTTTTCAGCATCATAACCGCAGTCCAGCCCACGATAACGGCAAAAACCATTTCGACCCAAGGGCCGAGCGTCAGCAGGCTTGTCCCGATAGCGACAAAGATGCCACGGAAGACGATTGCACCGATAATGCCCCAGTAAAGGACACGATGGCGGTAGCGATCAGGAACGGCGAACCAGGAGAAAATCGCCATGATGACAAACAGATTATCGACAGACAGCACTTTTTCCAGTGCATAACCGGTAACAAACAGGCTCGCGGTTTCAGCACCGTGATGAACAAACAGGAATCCGGCGAAAACAAAGGCAATAGCGATCCAGAAAATGGACCAGAGGGCAGCGCTGCGCAGCGAAATCGGCTTATCATGACGATGCATAAAGAGGTCGATAAAGAGCGCGCCAACCGACAGAATAATGAATACAGCAACGGTTTCCATCGGAAAACCTATGTGCGTGGATACCATGAAGTGAGCCTCTTAAAGTTATCTGCGATTACAGTTCGAAATCTGCGGGTGTAAAGCCCAGAGTTGTACAAATTTCACGGGCAGCCGTTTTTTCGTCGTTATCAAAATCGCCGTCACTTTTGGCGACGGCAATACCTACGCGCAAGGCAAGCTGTGCCGCTTCCGGCTGCGGTTTCAGAATCATGATGAATTTCATGGCTTCACCTTTGCCAATGTCAGCATCAAATTCATAGCTGCTGACCAGTTTGTTGAAGAATTCAATAATTTCAGTGGTATCGAAGACTTTCAGTTCAGGGGAGTTTTTGATGAACCCTACCATTTTCTGTTTTTCTTCTGAGCTGACGCCGTTACTTGCCATCGCAATGTGTGCGCACACGGCTACGGTGCCTTCCATGAACTTGCGGTTCTTGAAGCGGCCGACCTGATTGGTCAGCTCTTCACGGCCCGCGCTGAAAGCCGTCTTGATTTTGTTTAAAAAGGACATAGTTCTCTCCGATTGTCTAAAATGTGAAGGATTATTTACTGCCTGCGACCCAGCGAAAGCCCCAGCCGAATGCTCGGTCCATCTCCTTATGCCCGCTGAAGTACTGATTGATACGTTCTACTTTGATTGCACCGTTTTCATTGACAAGGCGGCCGACCGCACACATACGTTTCTGGTTATTGCCTTCCGTCATGCGGGTTTCGATAGGGGCTTGGCCACTGATATGAATTGTGACCACGCCGTCTGTATTGTCCCAACTGGGAACGCCTTCATAGATCAAGGCATAAACTAACACTTCACTGATGTTTTTCCATTCGAGCCCATTAATGTGGAGCCATTCACCATCACGGACGGCACCAGTTCGATCATCACCCTGCAATTTTACGTAGGGTTCCCGATGATAATCCCCAAAGCTTTTGCCTATCGCCTGCACGACATAACGTTCTCCGTCATGCAGCCGAATGAATGCGCCGAGATCCAGATCCACGCCTTTGTTGGCGCTGAATATGCCCTGCAATACCCCTTTTTTTGCCGGAGAAGCAGCCTGATTCCAGTTCAGGTTGACGCGAATTTCACCGAAATTGTCACGTTTGCTCAGGCTAATCGCCGGTTTTTCTTTGGTGAGCGAAACCTTGCTTAAATTGACGCTATTTGGTGCTGGAGTGGGAGCAGGGGGTGGTACAGGCGTTTTAGCTGGCGCATCATCAACGATATTCACACCAAAATGCTCCGCCAGTGGTTTAAGGCCACCATTAAAACCCTGAGCAATAAAGCGGAATTTCCATTCATTGTTGCGGCGATATAATTCACCGAGGATCAAAGCGGATTCTGTCCGACCCTGAACGTCAACACTGCCCTGCAGAACGATGCTTCCGTTCAGTTCTACCTGAATAGAAAGAGTCCGCAGGCTGGAAATGGTCTGGTTGCCGTCGCAGGTCACTGTAAACGCCACTTTTTGGACATCGTGACGCAGGGTAGGCAGGTTAACAAAGAACGAGGTATTAACGTTCCCCCCTGCCTGACGGATGGTGTTGTCATCATTGACCGGCTGGCCATAAAACACCATGTCGGGATCGCCCTGAACTTTGCCATCGGCGTACAGGCGGAAGGCGGATACATCCACGGCCGTGCCTGAAAGTACTCTCACCGTAAGAGTCTGGTTGGATACGGGGGCATTTCCCCCGGGGGTCAGGTTCATTAGCGCACCACCGTCTCAACGATTTGGGGATACATATCGTCAATAGTACGCCCGCGACAAGCGGCACCATGTGCCGTGAAATCCCATTGACCCCTATTGCGGCGCAGGGAAGAGATGATAATGCCGGTGTGGGCGCCCTGCTCATCCAATTGGTAGCGAGCCAGCTCTTTGCCGCTTTGGTCAACGACACGGCAGAAGGCATTTTCAACATCATTAAAGGTTTGACCACGGAAACTGTTAACGGTAAAAACGAGATATTCGACACTGGCAGGCAGTTTGATCAGATCGACACTGATGGTTTCATCATCGCCGCTGCCTTCACCGGTTCTGTTATCGCCACTGTGTGCCACGGAACCACATAGTGAGTCCAGTTGACCAAACCACACTGTGTCGATAGTCTTGCCAGCGTTATCGAGCAGTATGCAGCTGGCATCCAGATCAATTTCGTCATTGCCACCGCCGAACATACGAGACAGAAAGCCTTTGTTCTTGGAGACAGGATCCCACCCTAGACCAAAATCAACTTTAGCCAGTGAAGCGCTCTGCTTGGCGAGCGAAATTGACTGATTTTTGCTTAACGAAATCATTAATAACACCTCTTTTTTTGTCGGTGAATCGTGATAATTCTACTTATGGAAAAAATCATAATATGACAAAAATGTGGCTAAATTCTGTCATATTATGATTCCTGCAATCAGTAAATATTGTTGTTAAGTCTATGATAGAAAACAATCTGATTTCTTTTTTTATGATTTCTTTTCCAAGACCAAAAGTCAAACAAATTTTGTGATAAAAAATCATATTATGATTGACACGTACTTCCCCCCAGTTCTAGACTGCGGCGCATATTTCGCCTGAGCTGGAAAAATTATTGAAAGTGACCATTTTGACCAGCGACAGTTCAATCATTGCTTCCGAATGAATAATAAAATTAGGTTGATGAAAGGATCGTTATTGTTTCCCATCAGTCATCTCAGACGGGTAGAAATTTTTTAAAAGGCTCCCTATGACAGCATTTAATGATACGCAGAGTTATCAAGGCCAGATTTCCAAATGGAAGTTGAACAGCGGGACGTTGACTGTAACGGCAGCCCGTGGCACCGCATCTCTGGAAACCCTGTTTGATATTGCTGAACGCCGTAACCCCAAAAGGGCATTTTTATTTGTCAGCAAGGTATTGGGACGCCACATTCCGGTCAGTCCATCGATCATGCGCTCGGTTTACCGGCAGTTATCTGAACAATTTCCGACCCACATTCCCGGCCCTGTGCTGTATATCGGTATGGCTGAAACGGCAGTTGGGCTGGCAGCCGGGGTTTTTCAAGAAACCCGGAAACAGGCTGAAGCTCCGGTATTTTTGACGTCGACACGTCATCCCGTTGAGGGTGACCTGCTGTGTGAATTTAAAGAAAATCACAGTCATGCCACGGATCATCTGATTTACTGGCCGGAAGAAAACAGATTGCGCCAACGGGTGGTTAATGCCCGTACCCTTGTTCTGATCGATGATGAAGCGACCACGGGAAATACTTTCCTTAATTTACTCAATGCACTGAGTCATGCCGGCCTTAATCAGATTGAACATATCGTCACCGTGACGTTAACAGATTGGAGTGGCAAATCTGTTATAGAACGTTGTCCTCTGCCAGTCTCTACGGTTGCTCTGATCGAGGGAAACTGGCATTGGGATGCAGATATTTCCGCCCCGATCCCCGTCATGCCGCAAGTCAATGTCACGGCGCGGGGAGATGCCGGCATTATTGGTAAGCAGAGTTGGGGACGGCTCGGATTGGATGACATTCAGTGTGATATCGGCACCGAAATTCATGCTAAAGCGGGTGAAAAAGTGCTGGTGCTGGGTTCCAGTGAGTTTGTCTGGCAGCCATTTTTGCTGGCTGAACGGCTGGAGCAGGAAGGCGCACAGGTGAAGTTTGGTTCCACAACCCGCTCTCCCATTTCCTGCGGCCATGCCATTCAGTCAGTGATGTCTTTTACGGATAATTACGGATTGGGGATCCCGAATTTTCTCTACAATGTGGCACATCAGCAATTTGATCGCATACTGCTCTGCCTTGAAACGCCTAAAACCGCCGTCGATCCGGCACTGATGACGCAACTTGCCCGTGTTTCCCCGATTGTCGAGATTGTCTCCTATGATTAAGCCCGTTTTTTTGACTGATCTTGATGACACGTTATTTCAAACGCGTCGGAAGATAAAAAAAGCACCGGATATTGAGTCTTGTCGTGTGGGCGCATTGGATCGGAAATATTCTCCTTGCAGCTATATGACCGAAGAGCAGTCAATATTGATTGACTGGTTGCTGGCTTATGCGGAGGTTATCCCTGTGACGGCCAGAAATACAGAGCAACTTAGCCGGGTGAAAATCCCTTTCAATTCATGGCGGATTGCGGCACATGGCGCAGTGCTCTTGACGCCAGAAAGTACGCTGGATCAGGAGTGGCAGGCACATATTCTGGCAGAACTGACGCCTTACCGTGATCAGTTTCGGGAACTGGAGCACTTGAGTCATCGCTTGATTGCTGCTCATGGTATAGAAGCATGGGCGCGGATTGATTATGAATATGGCGATGTTCCCGTCTATCTGGTGATTAAGCACAGAGACTGTAATCGGTTGGAAGGCCTTGATGTGCTTGCTGAAAATATTACCCAAGAAATGGCTGATGTTTTTGATTCTGGTAATTTTTATCTTCATCAAAATAATAACAACCTGACTTTGCTGCCAAAGTGCATTGACAAGGGATTGGCAACCCGTCACCTTTTGACAAGGCTTCGTACTGAGAGAGGCGTTTTTCCTATCATTGGTCTGGGGGATAGCCTGAGTGACCACCGTTTCATGAAACTGTGTAATTGGTTCGGTATGCCCCAGCACAGCCAGTTTGCTAACACCTTGATGACCTCTTTATTCGGAACTGTAAATAATGAATAGCTTTCCCCTTTTTTCTGGTTCATATGCTCCTGACGATGTCCAGTTTCTGCTAAAACCCGTCCAGATTGAGATGACACCGGTTGATATCAAAGAGCAGCTTATTCAGTCTGGCGTTCGTCACTATTCAGAGATGTTGAGTCAAGAGCCAGAGCCAACACCTTATCATCTTGATTTATTTGACAGAGCGCTTGAACAAGGTGCAATTCGTCTGGCGACCGAAGTGGTGATGCTCGCCAATGCGTTGATATCACGCTTTGGTGATACGCCGATAGTGTTGGTGAGTCTGGTCAGAGCAGGGGTTCCTCTGGGGGTGATGTTGCACCAGACACTCAGAAAAATGGGCAGGCAATCTTATCACTATGGCATCAGCATTATACGGGATCGCGGTATCGACAGTACGGCGCTGTCGTATATTGAGCAGCAACATGGCACGGATGGGCTGGTGTTTGTGGATGGCTGGACAGGTAAGGGCGCAATTATGGCTGAATTATCCCGTTCTCTGGCGGGTCGGTCTGGCTATTCAGGCATCCCCCGTCTGGTGGTACTGGCCGATCCTTGTGGATGTTCATGGCTGGCGGCCAGTGATGATGATTGGCTCATTCCCTTTGGCATTATGGGAGCGCCTGTATCGGGTCTGATATCACGTTCGATCTGGCGTGAGGAAGGAATGCACGGCTGTGTGCAATGTGACCACCTGAGTGAGTTTGAATGTAGTCGTCTGCTGGTGGATACCGTTGCTGATTGTCGCGATCGCTTGGATCTGGGTACGATACCGGTGGTGGATTGGCAGCCGCAGGAAAAGATATCTTTGCTGGAATTGAGCAAAACCGTGATCTCAACCCTTACCGAAGTGTACCGGGTCGACAGCATTAATCGCATCAAGCCGGGCATTGCAGAAGCGACCCGTGCGGTATTGCGGCGCGTTCCGGAACATGTACTGGTTCGATCTCAATATGATCCTGATGTTGCTCTGCTGGTTCATCTGGCACGTCAGAAAAACGTCGTTATTACTGAAGTCGGCGATCTGATAGGACAATATCGCGCCGTGACTATCATTAAGAAGGTAGCTTGATGAAACCGATCCCTTCCCCACATCAACTTGGTGCAACGCTGTACATTCCGGCCACTCGTCAAGGTATTGCAGAAATTGTACTACACAATAAAATTCCCGGTCTGCGTTCTCTGGTGATCTGCCTGGAAGATGCCGTCAGTGATCAGGATATTCCCGCCGCTATTGAGAATCTTGACGGTGTACTACAATCACTGGCGGGAGCTGATATCTCTTCTTCCCATACAGAGCGTGACTACCCCCTGATTTTTATCCGCCCCCGCAATGAAGAGATGGGACGTTATCTGGTAGACAACGTTAACCTCAGCGCCGTTGATGGGCTGGTTCTGCCGAAATTTACCCGCGCTTCATTAGCTGGCTGGTGGAATATCGTGGGTTCGACCCATCTCAGCATGATGCCAACGCTGGAAACCGAAGAAGTCTTTGATTCCCGGCAGCTGAATCAGCTAGCGGACAGTCTTAAAGCCCATCCCTGTTATAAGCGTATTATCGCCCTGCGCATTGGCGGCAATGATCTGATGAACGTGATATCCCTGCGGCGTTCGCGTGACTTCACCTTATATGAGGGGCCAATGGGATATGTGATAAAAATGCTGGTGACTATTTTTGCTGCGCGGGGTTTCTCCCTGACTGCACCTGTTTGCGAGCATATCGATGATTTGCGGTTGCTTGAGAAAGAACTGGTATTGGATATTGCTCATGGTCTTGTGGGGAAAACGGCCATCCATCCGGGGCAGATTGAATATATCCAGCGGGCGTTGATGGTCAATGGGCATGATTATGCGGATGCTCTGCGTATCCTCAATTCCAGTCAGGCTGTATTCAAGTCTCAGGGAACGATGTGTGAGCCTGCTACCCATCGACGTTGGGCTGTGAATATCCTCGACCGGGCGAAATACTATGGTATTGCGCCTGAATTCAATGAAGAAAGCTGTAAAACTTTTAATTTGTTTTGATATTGATTTACTTGTGGTAGGAGCTATGCTGGACGCTATGCCTATGATTAACATTAGGGATTTTTTGTTTAGTTATCCCCGATTTGGTAATTTAAACGATGTTACTTAGCCCCAAGCAATTTAGAAATTTCAGGTTGACCTTATTACTCTCGCATGAGAAACCCGTTAGCAAAGTGAGAATGATTCGAGAGCTGAATTGTTCAGAACCGACACTGACCCGTGCATTGAGGGAGCTACGCGATCTCTATTGTGCCGATATCCGGTTCAGCAAAATGGGGAATACCTATCAATTGGTCGATAAAGGCACACTGACTAAAAAAGATGTGCGCAGAATTGAAGAGTTGCTCATCCAGAATAATAGTCTCAAGGCCGAAGAAGCTATCAGCCATGTTTTCCTTGATAAGGAGAAGAAAAAGCCGGTTTCTCTCTCCTTGAGGATGTCCGTTATTCGAAAAATTGACGGGCTGGCCAATCGGCTTGAGACAACCCGAAGTGACGTGGTCGAAATGGTGGTAGACAGGTTTATGGAGACACTACAGAAAGAGGCCATGGACGTGGATTCGCAGAAAAGATAAATCATCGTTATGCCAGTTGACTGTGATCAACTGGCATCAGGGGAATGAGGTGAGGTATCTGATTGAAGGCGCGTTTTAGTGCTTGTGGCGGGTAAGCTTATCAAGATAGCCCATAACAAATGCGGACATCACAAAAGTCAGATGGATAATGACATACCACATCAGTTTATTGTCCGGAATATTTTTGGCATCCATAAAGATACGCAGTAAGTGAATGGATGAGATAGCAACAATTGAGGCCGCTACTTTATTTTTGAGAGAAGTGGCATCCATTTTCCCCAGCCAGCTCAATTTCTCTTTGTGTTCGTAGATATCCAGAGTTGAAACAAAGTTTTCATAACCAGAAAACATGACCATCACCAGCAGCCCGCCAACCAACGCCATATCAATCAGAGAAAGTAGTGTCAGGATCAGGTCGGATTCAGCAATGGAAAAGATATGCGGCAGGATATGAATAATTTCCTGAAAGAACTTAACGGCAAGGGCAAGCAGTGCCAGTGACAAACCAAAATAAACTGGGGCAAGCAGCCAGCGGGAGGCATACATTATGTTTTCGAGAAAGCGTTCCATGGTGTTTTTGTCTATTAAAAAAGGGGCGATAGTATAGATCAAGAATATGACAGCTACGAAATACATATCGCGGTTATCTGGATTCGACCTGTTTGTACAGAGGTGGGAGTGATGACTCTTTATGCAGTCAATCGATAAAATATCTCTGCCGGTGACAATGTCTTATCTTCGAGATTGCACAGACTCAGGGCATAAGCGAGGTACCAACGAACACATTGGGCAATGATATCGACAGGATAATGCAGACGTTTGAACGCTTTTCAGATAAGGGATACCGCTCTGGACTCGCTCAAAAACAGGGGAGCTTACCTGATGACCGCTTAATGCGACAGAACCTTTAATATCGTATTAGATCGACTACTTCTATTTATTCTGCGCTTGATGGAATTTAAAATAAGGTTAACGTAGTAATGGTATATGGAAAAATAATCTTTCGAAACATATACCAAATTAATTAATTTTCAATGTTTAAATTATTTCAGTGTTAATTATTTTATCATCTGAAAATTCAGCGGGCATCTATGAACGGTTCCATACCATGGTAATTTCAGGCTCACCGGTATGTTCATCAATACCCTGCTCTTTTTCTTCAAAACCCTGGCTTGCATAAAACTTTCGAGCGTTGGTATTTTTTTCATAGACATTTAGTGTTAAAGAATTACGGACTTCAAATGCATGATTTAACAATTGTAACCCGATCCCTCGGTTTTGGTACTCAGGAAGTATAAAAATTGAGGCCAGAATATTGTCAAGAAGACTAATAAAACCGACGACTTCGTTGTTTATCGTCGCGACAACTGTCTCAGAATTCGGAATATAAATTTCCTTCATATCCGTTTTACATGAGTGCCAAAAATCTTCTGATACAAATGCATGACACTTAATCGAAGTATTGAACCAAACATCGACTACCGCCTGTACATCATTGTCATGCTCGATAGGTCTCAGTTTTATATCACCAAAATATTTATTACTCATATTCTTCTCCTGTTCAATTTTATTTTTTTGTGGTAAAAATTCATTTAATATATTAGCTATACATCGCAGTATCTAATCCTATCACGCCTGCGCCAATAATTGATATTTTCAATTTATAACTTCTTTTAAAATTATTTAAATCAGGATTTAGAAAAAATTAAATTATTAATATCCTAACTAACACCGCATCGGCATTGTGTTGTAACTATGGCTTCACATCATAACCGGCTCCTCTTCTCTGCTGTTTGGTCAGTTTAATCAAATGGGGGAGGTACTCTCTCGCATCCCGCCAATCACCAAGAACAACTTTCCTATAGAAACGGTGACATAAGACTACCATTTGTTAATGGTAAGTTAAAATATATGTATAAAAATGGATAACAGATTGTGGCATGTTATTAAGCATCATCGGCAGTGCTGATGAAATGTATTCAAGGCAGTCAATGTCGCGGTTTTGATCTTTGTTCAGGTATTCAAATTATTTATTTACCGTTTTAGCCTGCTTCTGCTTTCAGGGAACGATCCCCGCGATGGCGTTAACCCGTCAACGTTAACACAGGTTACGGCCTGTACTTAGCCAGAAAATATTAGATAAAACTCCGCGGTATTGTCCGTGGTCAACTGTTTTTCCTGTGAAAAAACCGGTCGCTGGCGGCTGTCTTGCACATTGCTCATAAATGATATTTTTGCAAATTAACAATGGATGGTAACTGAGATGAATAAGCGATACAGAATATTCCAGCAGATTCCGGTTGCTGGGCGTTTGTCGGTCAAAACCGAGTCACGTATCCTTTTCCGTGCCGTGGCCTGCTGTCTGGCTGCCGTCAGCGCGAGTGCATTTGCGGGGAGTTATAATGATCCTGGCAGGCTGAATGATCCTGCCAGCTGGCGTACCAGTGAGTTCCGAGCTGACTGGGGGCTTGGCGCTATTCATGCTGACGAGGCTTATGCCCGTGGCTATACCGGTAAGGGGATCAAACTAGGGATATTCGATCAGCCGGTTTATACCAAGCACCCTGAATTTATGAGTCCGGATAAGGTGATCACCCTTGCCACCTCGGGGATCCGTGAATATACCGATCCCTATATTAAAGTGAAAAAAGGGGATAAATTTAATTATAATGGCACACCGACCGTAGGTTCATCCGGTAAGCTGGGGGCGCACGGCACTCACGTTGGCGGTACTGCGGCCGGTATCCGGGATGGCGAGAAGATGCATGGTGTAGCCTATAATGCACAAATCATCAGTGCCGATAATGGTGATCCTGGCCCTGAAGACGGCATCATCTTAGGTAACGATGGCGGCGTGTATCAGGCCGGCTGGAATGCGTTGATCGGGAGTGGCGCCCGTATTATTAACAACAGTTGGGCGATTGGTATTACCAAAAAATTTACACTGGGAGGCTATAACCCAGCCTATCCACACTTTACTGTAGCAGACGCCCGGAAGCAGTTTGATGAAATTAAATTGATTCTGGGGACAAAACCGGGTGGTGCGTATCAGGGCGCAATTGATGCCGCACGTGGAGGGATTGTGACGATTTTTGCTGCCGGTAACGATGGCAATCTGAATAATCCGGATGCCATGTCTGGTCTGGCTTGGTTTGTCCCGGAGATCGCCCCGAACTGGCTGACGGTTGCCAGCTTGCAGCAGGATCTTAAGAGCACTAACAGTGTGCCTTATTCCATCAGTTATTTCTCCTCTCGATGCGGCTATACCGCCAGTTTATGTGTCAGCGCGCCCGGCAGTCATATCTACAGCGCAATCATCAGTGGAACGGGCATGGATAATCTGACGACTGGCTACGCTCACTACGACGGGACTTCTATGGCCGCCCCTCATGCTGCCGGGAGTATTGCCGTGTTGATGGAACGTTTTCCGTACATGGCGGGGGATCAGATCGCATCCGTGCTTCGCACCACCGCCACCGACATGGGTGAACCGGGTATCGATGCGCTTTACGGCTGGGGGATGATTAATCTCGGCAAAGCGATACACGGCCCCGGTATGTTCTATACCGCAGAAGATATTCCACAGGCTTTCCGTATCCCTGATCCCGACGGTGTGGCCTATGGCAGTAGCCAGTTTATTGCGGATATTTCCGGTATTGGGACTGTACTCGATAAAGGCAAACCGACCGAGCGTATCTGTGATAGCCAGCAGTGTGCGCAGGATATCTGGAGCAATGATATCAGTGGTCACGGTGGACTCACCAAGCAGGGGAGCGGAACGCTTATTCTTGCTGGTAAGAACACCTATTCAGGGCCAACGTTGGTCAGACAGGGGTTATTAGATATCAACGGTGAACTGACCTCCTCAGTTTCGGTACTGGAGAGCGGTGTGCTCGGTGGTAATGGCACTATCGGCGCACTCAGCGTGCAACGCGGTGGTACGGTTGCACCGGGTAACTCTGTCGGCACTCTCAATGTTTCCCGCGACGTTGCTTTTGAAGCCGGTTCTCATTACGCCGTTGAAATCGCTGCTGACGGACGCAGTGATCATATTCAGGCGGCTGGCCGTGCACAGCTTCGCGGCGGTGACGTTGCCGTTTCCCTCGAAAACAGTGCTAATCTTCTTTCCCGCAATGAGGTACGCAGTTTAATTGGTCAACAGTACCGTATCCTCAGCGCAAAACAGGGCATCAACGGCCGTTTTGATCAGGTAGCCCCGAACTACTTCTTCCTTGGTACCAGACTGTCGTATCAGCCTGATGAGGTTACGCTCCATGTCGGGCGTAATAATACCGCTTTTGCGGATGTGGCTAAAACGCCAAACGAGCGCGCTGTGGCCGCAGCAGCGGATACACTCAGTGTTGGCAATCCGGTTTACGAGAGTATCCTGAGTTTTACTTCTGTGGATCAAGCTCGTCAGGCCTTCAGTCGGCTTGATGGGCAGATCCATTCTGATATTACCTCCTCGCTGGTCAATGACAGCCGTTATCTGCGTGATACCCTGAATACTCGTCTAAGTCAGGCTGAAGGCCGTGCTTCATCGTCCGATATCCGCGAAGATGATAATGGTGCATGGGCACGTCTGCTCGGTGCGTGGAGTCACGCTTCGGGTACGAATAACAGTACGGGTTATCAGGCTTCCACTTACGGTGTACTGCTCGGATTTGATGCGCCTACTGATGCTTACAGCCGTCTGGGTATCGCGACCGGCTACACCCGTACCTCCCTTGATGGTGGCTACGACTCCAGTGCTGACAGCAATAACTACCACCTCGCCCTCTATGGTGACCGTCAGTTCGGTGATCTGGCACTGCGTGTCGGCGGTGGATACACTTGGCATCGCATTGATACTGCTCGTTCCGTCAGCTACGGCAGCCAGTTCGATAGTCAGAGTGCTAAATACAGTGGCCGTACGGCACAGTTGTTCGCAGAGGCTGCGTACAATCTGCCTGCCGGGTCAGTGAACTTTGAACCATTCGTGAATCTCGCCTATGTCGGCTTCCGCAATAATGGCATTAACGAGAATGGTGCGGCAGCGGCGCTCCACGGTGATAAACAGCACACCGAGGCCAAGCTCTCCACACTGGGGCTGCGTGCGAACCACAGTTGGCAGGCAATGGGAGGAACTTCGGTTGCTTTACAGGGTGAATTAGGCTGGCAGCATCAGTATGGTGATCGTGAACGGGTTACTAGTCTGGCGTTTCGCGGCAGCGACACCAGTTTTGTGACCCGCAGTGTTCCGGCCTCTCGCGATGGCTTGGTGCTGAAGGCCAATGCGGAGATGACAGCCAGTGATAACGTGTCATTGACGCTTGGTTACAGCGGGTTGCTATCCAGCAGCCATCAGGACAACAGCGTTCACGCAGGTTTTAACTGGCGGTTCTGATAAATAATGATGAGTCTTTATTGTTGCCGCCGACATAACTCACGTTGATCGCTGTGAAAAGTTTTTGGAGATTCCCTATTGTATTCAGGCCAATGACTGGCCTGAATACAATAAATTTAAGATCATACTTCGGTATGCATTCCCGCATCTTTCCAGCCTGAGAACCCTTTTTTAAAGCGGCGGGCGCGAACGCCTTTAGCACGCAGCAATTCGAGGGCATTGGCAGAGAGAACGCAATAAGGGCCCCGACAATAGGCGATAAGTTCCTGACCGGTAGCAAGCTCGTCCAGTCTGCTTCCCAATTCATCGACCGGAATATTGATGGCGTTCGGCAAATGACCTTGTTCAAATTCCTCTTTTGGCCTGACATCAAGCAATGTCATGCTTTTTTCTTTGATCCGATCCAGCAGTTCTTCCCATGAAATAGATTCCTGATTATTTGTATCATCAATCAGCCTGCGCATTTCTGTGCGGTTAAATTCAGCATATTGCAGGAGTGCCGAGAGAATATCTGCCAGCGGGCCTTCTCCCTGCCGGTAAAGAACATGCTTGCCTTCTTTGCGGGACTGAAGCAGTCCTACGCGCTTGAGGTGCTGTAGATGCTGGGAAGTGTTGGCAACGGACAGACCGGATAAATCCGACAGACGTTCGACGGATTGCTCGGTATCGGCCAAACATTCAAGCAATGTCAGGCGGTGGGTATTCCCCAGTACTTTGGCAATTTCCGCGATCTCAACGAGAGTTTGTTTATCAAACATTGACATTTGGCTTCCAATATTATTACATTCAATAAATTCATTGAATGCAATAATATCAAAGTTTTTTGGGCGCGGCGAGTGTCAGATAAGTGATTCAACTGCGATGAATGGTCAAATTAGGAGGATGGCAACAAATGAATGAAGGGCTGGAGTTGATTGTTCGTTCTGTATTGATCGGGGCTGGTGCAACGGTTGTGATGGATCTTTGGGCGGTTTTCATAAAACGCAGCTTTGGAGTGCCATCACTGAATTATTCCATGGTTGGTCGCTGGATTGGGCATATTCCAAAAGGGATATTTGTCCATAAAAGCATTGTACAGGCTGAACCCGTGAAAGGTGAAACGGGGATTGGCTGGTTCGCCCATTACCTGATTGGGATTATTTTCGCGGGACTTTTATTATTGATTTGGGGGCTGGATTGGGCGAAAAATCCCACTTTGATCCCTGCATTGATTGTTGGTATCGTTACTGTCGTCGCGCCTTATTTTATTATGCAGCCCGGTATAGGAATGGGAATTGCAGCATCCAAAACCCCCACGCCTAATATCGCCAGATTAAAAAGCTTGATGGCGCATACGTCTTATGGTGTTGGTCTTTATTTAGCTGCACTCCTCCTGACATTATTTTCTTAATGTCAATCTTAATGACCGTCGATAAATAACTTTATGTTTATCGACGGTATATATTAATCACTACTCTTTATCACCTATTTATCTATCCCATTAATGTATTATTAATGATTATTTCATCATGTCTTTTTTTATTGTTAAAATACTCAAAATAATTACATCAACATATAAAATGGTCATGTATTAAATGATTAGATTAGGTATTAAAAATAATGTTCACGTTCAATAAAGGTTCCTATCACTTTATCGTGCATTTCTTCCGATTTTGAATACCCAATGGTTTTTCTATTCAGCCTTTTGATTCGGGTACGATGCGTTAAATTCGTTCTCTCTATACGCTGAGTAAACGCCTTTCCAGTCAAGTGCTCTTCCTCGGGAAGTGGGTCGTAAACAACATAGTCATCCGTGCAGTAAAACCGAATAGTAAAGGAAGATAAGAGGGTAAGCAGCTTGTCTAACGTTTTTCGACTGCGATCGCCAAAAACATGAGCCACTATTCGCTTCAGGCGGGGTTCCCAAGCATACCAAAGCCAGCGTTGGTTTTTCTTATTGCCGACAAACGACCATTGCTCGTCGATTTCACAGACAATCTGGATGCCACATTCCGCAAGGGGAAGTGTCGTTACGTTTCGGGGTCTGAGGTTTTTAATGTTTTCATGACGGTGGCGGTGGCGACTTTCAGGATCCGAGCGGTGTCACGAATTCCCCCGTTATTCATCGCGATATCGACAATCTGTTCTTTAACGCCGGGTTTGCAGGCCTGATAGGTATACGCCAACTGAAAGACCTTACAGCAGCTATAACAGCGATAACGAGGATGTCCGCCATTTCCTTTCCCATGTCCTTTGACCTGTTCTGATTTGTGGCAATAACGGCAATAGACATCAACTTTGGCCATACTTCATCCTTAAAAAGCCGGAAGCATATCACAGCAACTAACCATTTAATACATGACCCCAAAATCTGATAACATTCCTGCTGAAATCAAAGTAACAACATGATATCCTTTGTTATAGTAATCACTAAGAGTTACTATGTCATCTATATTAGAATGGGATAAGCCGACATTACTAAATACTTTTTCATACCCTGATTTTTCAAACCATTCTGTCAATTTTCCCCACATTGTAATACCAGCTAATTCATCATCAACCTCATCATAACTCATAATCATATTTTCTGAATCTCTTAGGCTTGCCAATGTCAGCCAATCTAACCCAGATATTCTGGTCATGACTTCAAAGCGTTAATTTGATATTCTTGTACTTTTTAATGGGATATCATCATGACTGTTACGATAGAAGTGACTTGTCGATATTGCGACCAAGCAGAACCTGTACGCAAACACGGAACAGGTAAGGCTGGCTTCCCTCGCTACTATTGCAAAGGTTGCCAAAGAACCTTTCAACTCAACTATCGTTACAACGGCCATAAACCGGGTATGAAAGAAAAAATTGTGGATATGGCAATGAATGGCTCTGGCGTGAGAGACACAGGCCGTATATTAGGTCTCGGTATCAATACGGTGATGCGGACATTAAAAAACTCTCGCCAAAACAAGTAACATCGTGACAGATCGCTTATGACGATATCACACTTATCTGTGAATTGGATGAGCAGTGGTCTTTGATAGGCAATAAAAAACAACGTCATTGGCTTTGGTATAATTTTGATACTAAAAGGAAAAAAATCATCGCCCATGTCTTTGACCCCCGAACAGATGCAACCTGCCGAAAATTGCTCAACTTATTGGCGCCTTTTAATATTCGTTTCATCACGACCGATAACTGGGGAAGTTATGCCGGAAAAATATCTGGTAGGCAAAATTTTTACCCAACGTATAGAGCGGCATAATCTCAACCTGCGAATTCATATCAAGAGGTTGGCGAGAAGAAGAACCATTTGTTACTCACGTTCGATGGAAATCCACGAAAAACTCATTGGCGCATATATTGAAAAACATCATTACAACCCTTTGGAGTCATTACCGAATATTGGAGGGGAGTTAAACAGAATATTAGGGGATTTTGAGACCCTATTTACGATTTTGTGGAATCTCCATCTCATTTAAAAGTGGCCGTTTAGGCTGTCACCGAATTCCATCATGAAGCGGATCATCGTTATACGCCAGCCACTGAGCAGTATTGTCTACTTTTTTGGATGCGCCCTGAATGGTCAGCCAAACTACCTTTTTTCACTGAATCATCTGATGGGAAGCTTTGACGTTTCTTGATGGCATGACGGATACTGTTCAGGGATTCAATGACATCAGTTTCTTTTGGTAAAGCTAGCAAATTCTTTGATCTCTGGAAGGATTGTCGATATACAAAGCTCTTAATACGGGTTCACAATGATGAGTTTGGAATTTTTTTCCAGCCGCTTATCGTCTTTATGAGGAAAATTCAGGAAAGTAAAATCATTGGATAGTATTTTAGAAAGAATATAATTAGCTTACTTTATTAATTACTTTGGATTGGTAAGAAATGAATTTGTGACTGTATAGTCATAAGAGTTGTGAACTCTAAGCTATTTATCTTAAGGATAAACATACTTAATAATTCGTGTTAAATATATTTTATAAATTGTTCAATGTAGGATTATTCGCCATGATTGTAAATTTATATTAATTATTTAAAGAGCCATGGCGTGTTATAAAGTGATGATCCGTGATTATATAAATATTTAAAACTTTCATTTAGGAAAAAGGGAAAATATGAGCAAGGTTACTGTTTTTCCGAGTTTTGGCCTGACTGGTGAAGTTTTTATACCATCATCTAAACCTCATATTCAGCGTGCATTATTACTAGCTTTACTGAATGAAAATACAACGAAAATTGTTAATATATCTTGGAATGTAGAAACTGAAAATCAAATTAATGCTCTGAAAAAATTTGGTCTAGAAATATTGCATAAAGATGGAACAACACTGTTACTTCGTGGTGTAGGTAGAAATTTATCGTATAATGGGGAGATATATGCAGGTGGTTCAGGTATGTTATTCAGAATGTGCGCAGCTTTAGCATCTCTCATTGATAATGAAAAAATAGTAATAAAATGCAATGAATCTTTATTTAATAGAGAGAGTGTGTTTGACGAAGATTTCTGTAATTATTTAGATATTCATATTGAACGTATTGAAAATGAAAAGATTATAATCACTAAGAGTGAAACTAATATAAAAAAACCATTGACTGTTTTGAATAGCACTCAGTTCATTACGTTTGCTCTATTTGTCACTCCTTTCAGCAAACAAAATATAGTCCCTATAGTTATGGACGGCAGTAAAATGGGCTATATTGATATGACGATAAAATCAATGTCCCTTCTAGGGAGCATGGTTACATATGAACAAAAGCACTTTAAAGTAACTAAATATATACCTAAAGATATTGAAATAAAAATACCCTCTGATTTCACATCATTAAGCTATATAGCATCTTCTATATTAAGCTCAAAAGGTGTTAGTGATGTATTGATAAGAAATTATTATTTTAATGACACAATAAATGAACGTGATTTATTTAAATTTTATCAAAGTATAGGTCTAATTATTAAGTATGATTCAAATTGGAATAATTTGAGAATATTCAGGCAGTCGATTAGGTTATGGGATGGTGAATTTTCATTGAAAGAGCTTCCTTCCGTAGCCGTAAACATAATTGCTGCTTCATCTAATTTGAAAGGAAAAAAAATTTTTAGTGGGGTAAGGGGAATAAATAATCATAAAAGTCAACGAGCATTTATTGTTAATGAAAATATAAGAACAATGGGAGGGAGTAGTGTTCTAATATTCGATAGAGTAGGAATGTTTGAGTCAATATATATTGAAGGAAAAGGACCGTTGAATGGAGGAGTTGAACTTAAAAGTTACGGTGACCATAGAATTTGTGCTGCTAATCTCATAGCATCGCTCGGTGCTGAGAAAGAATCCATAATATACGATATAGATAAATTAAATGATGGATTTCCCGATTATATCGATACGCTGAGGAATTTAGGCGTTCATATTAAATAGTTAAATTATTTCTTTGAGGGTGAAAAATGTCTAAAAGAATTGATAAAGATAGTAAATTTGTTGAGGTGATTTATTCGAAACGTTTACAGGGTACACTTAACTTACCAGCTTCTAAAAGTTCCTCAACTCGAGCCCTTCTAACTTCTTCCATTACTTCTGGAAAAAGTATTATCAGAAATATTGCTACTGGTTTTAATACCATAGCGATGAAATCTAATTGTGAGCGATTGGGGGCTGTTTTCAAAGAAGATAAAGGTAATTTGATAGTAAATGGAATTGACGTGAGTTCTATCAACCAGCCTTTAGAGTTCAATCCAGGTAACTCAGGGGTAGTATTGAGGTTGTTGATGGGGGTAGCGGGTTTCTTACCAGAGACAAAATTTATAACCGATTATCACGCCTCTCTTGGATTTCGTTCTCAAACAGAAATGGTTAATGCGCTATGTATGTTGAATGTTCAATGTAGAGCATTGGGAGAAGAGCATCGACTTCCTATCAGGATTAAGTCTGATAGAAAGTTAAATGATTATACAGAGGTATCTTGTAGAAAAAGCTCACAATTTTTAAGTGGATTACTATATCTTGGAGCAGTGATGGATAATGACTTAACTATAAAGGTAGTCGACAAAATAACAGCTCCATCAATGGTTCACACAACAATTAATAACCTTAAGAAAGCGGGTATTAGAATCGAATATGATAGTGATTTTCGTGAATTTTTTGTACATGGTCGATGTCGATTGCAGGCAAGTGATTTTACAGTAGGTTCTGATCCAGCTAGCACTGCTGCAATCCTTGCGCTTTGTGGCTCCCTAGAATCAGAAGTTCAATTGAATGGTTTCTTCGAAGAAGAACTGGGAAATGGTGCTGTGATTCAATATCTAATCGATACAGGGACTAATATCGAATTTATTGGGAATGAAACGATAATAATTAGAGGGAGTACAGAAATTCGTCCTTTAGATTTTGACGGTTCTTTGGCCCCTGATGCAGTTCCCGCATTAGCGGCTAGAGCTTCATTAGCCTCTGGTACAAGTATTTTTTATAACATTGAGCATATCCGTTATAAAGAGTCTGATCGGATATCTGATTTTAGAAAAGAATTATCAAAACTAGGGGTAAAATCAGATGAAAAACATGATCAACTCATTATCCATGGGAACCCCAAAGGATATAAAGGCAGGGTGGTTCTAGATGGACATTACGATCATGGACTTATTATGGGGCTCACAACAATAGGCCTTCATTGTAGTGAGCCTGTTATTATAAAAGAACCATTTCATGTAGGGCAAACTTACCCAGAATATTTTTCTGAAATTCGTTCCTTAGGTGCGAAAGTTAATGAGCTGGCTAAATTAAAATAATCCTATTTTAGTAAAGGAAAATATTTTATGTGTGGAATTGCAGCAATTTTTACGACAAAAAAAATTTTAATTGAACAATTGGATAATAAGCTTTTCTCTATGATAGAAAGGATTAAACATCGAGGAGATTTATCTCGTTTTAATGAACACCTAGTTAAAGAATACGTTGGGCTTGCCACAAATCGCTTGGCAATTGTCGAGAGAGAAACCGCGACTCAACCTGTTTCAGACGAAGAAAGGGATATTCATGTCATCCTTAATGGGCAAATATTCAATTATAAAAAAATACGTGAAAAACTTATCAAAAGAGGACACGAATTTAAAGGATATGGAGATGCAGAGGTAATATTAAAGGCATATATTGAATATGATTTAGAATTTGTAAATATGCTAGATGGAATGTTTGCATTTGTCATATATGATAATAGAAAATCAAAGTTTCTGATCGGTAGAGATCACGTGGGTATAAAGCCTCTTTACTATGCAAAAAAGAATGATGTTTGGTATGTGGCATCAGAAATGAAATCTTTTCTAGCACTTGATGTTGAAGTTAAGACACTTGAGCCTGGGAGTCTTTATGATGGTAATGAGCTTTATAAGTATACTCGTTATGATAAATCTATAGAAAAAAGCAAGGATTGTTATCTTGTAGCAAAACAAAAAGTTCGTAAGTTGATGGAAGAGGCGGTTGAGTCTCAAGTTGACACTGATCTGCCGGTTGCTGTTATGTTTAGTGGTGGAATAGACGGTCATGTATTAAATGGTTAGTTGCTGTGATATGCTTCCGGCTTTTTAAGGATGAAGTATGGCCAAAGTTGATGTCTATTGCCGTTATTGCCACAAATCAGAACAGGTCAAAGGACATGGGAAAGGAAATGGCGGACATCCTCGTTATCGCTGTTATAGCTGCTGTAAGGTCTTTCAGTTGGCGTATACCTATCAGGCCTGCAAACCCGGCGTTAAAGAACAGATTATCGATATCGCGATGAATAACGGGGGAATTCGTGACACCGCTCGGATCCTGAAAGTCGCCACCGCCACCGTCATGAAAACATTAAAAACCTCAGACCCCGAAACGTAACGACACTTCCCCTTGCGGAATGTGGCATCCAGATTGTCTGTGAAATCGACGAGCAATGGTCGTTTGTCGGCAATAAGAAAAACCAACGCTGGCTTTGGTATGCTTGGGAACCCCGCCTGAAGCGAATAGTGGCTCATGTTTTTGGCGATCGCAGTCGAAAAACGTTAGACAAGCTGCTTACCCTCTTATCTTCCTTTACTATTCGGTTTTACTGCACGGATGACTATGTTGTTTATGACCCACTTCCCGAGGAAGAGCACTTGACTGGAAAGGCGTTTACTCAGCGTATAGAGAGAACGAATTTAACGCATCGTACCCGAATCAAAAGGCTGAATAGAAAAACCATTGGGTATTCAAAATCGGAAGAAATGCACGATAAAGTGATAGGAACCTTTATTGAACGTGAACATTATTTTTAATACCTAATCTAATCATTTAATACATGACCTATAAAATGGCATGCCATAAAAAATAACACGTTAAAATTATCATTATATTCAATTGGTTGTGATTGTTTTTTATGATAATGCTCATATAACATTAATTGTTAATTTGATATCGTTATTAGATATAATTTATGGTTATAAAAATGTTGCAATGTTGTTAGGCGATCAATATCATCACATTAAATCCGGATATTTAATTATTAATTATTGATGGGGATAATAGAAGTTGAGGATTTCTTTAATCTGGAAATTATTTTTTCTTTTAGTATTTAATATTAAACCGGTTTAGTTATGTTTCAGAATATTTATCGGATCTGTTTGATTTTTGTTTTAAACAATTTACTGCAAGTAACTAAAAATAATATCACATAGAGAAAACTCGATTTCTCTGCTACACGATAGAGGATAATGTATGCAACATTTTCTCAGGGCATTGCAAGAGTCTGGATTACAAGTTTCTCTTTCTTCTTCTGAATTAGCTGAACTAGAAAATAAAAATACAGAAGCGGGAATATCTCCTCTCACACAGCAGATTCACGAAATGCTTTGCAGTGCATTGCCACTGAATATGACTATCCCCAAAACGTTATTTACAAAAGAGTCTACAACAGACGATTTTCCACTGACGGATATTCAATATGCTTACCTGATCGGCCGTAATCCTGGATTGGAACTGGGTGGACGGACGAGTTGTCTGTATACCGAATGGGATGTCAAATCCTTAGATATCAAGGTACTGAATGACGCGCTCAACATGGTGATTGGATACCATCCCATGCTGCGGACTGCGTTATCTTCAGATGGTCAGCAACGGGTTTTATCTGAATCATTGGCCTATACCATTTCTATTCAGGATGGCAGAGCGTGGCCGGCATCAGAAAAAGATAAACAACTGGCTGATATTCGTCAGAAAATGGAAACACAGTTATTACCCGTAGATAAAACCCCGTCATTTGATATACGTGCAACGATACTCAGTGATGAAATTACCCGTTTGCACCTTTATTTTGATTTGATGTTCATGGATCTTCATAGCGTCAGATTGGTATTACGGGACTGGGGGCGGGTTTATCAGGGCTGCGAATTGCCTGAATTAGGTGACGAAGCAAATTTTCATAATTATATCAAGGCTGAACGTTATCTACAGGGGCAACCACAAGGGCAGTATGATAAAACTTATTGGGAACAACAGTTCGATAACTTACCGCCATCCCCCGAATTGCCATTGAAAAACGCCCCTGAATTGATTTCTCCACCGATGTTCAAACGTTACAGTCGGAAAATAGCGACAGAAACCTTATCCGCTCTTAAGAAAAAAGCAGAGCAGCAAAAACTGACGCTTGAAACGTTGTTGTTGGGAACTTATGCAGAAGTTCTCCGTCAGTGGTCAAAACGTCAGACTTTTACGTTGACCATCACACAGCTCGGTCGTCGTCCCTATTTTTCAGCGGTTGAAAATATTGTCGGGAACTTCCTGCAACCTACATTACTGGCAATACAGGGAACAGAAAACGATAGTTTCAATGATCGGTTAGTACAGCTTCAGACTGATTTTCTGATGAATCGTTGGCATTCTTCCTACAATGGTGTTCAGGTCTTGAGGGAGCTGACTCGTCGCAGTCATGGCAGTCGCGCAGTTTCTGCACCGGTGGTATTCAGTAATACTCTGACAGCCCATTTAGACGATGTTGTCACGGATATGGACTGGGCTGACACAGTACAGGTTTATAGCAGTAATCAAACCCCTCAGGTATGGCTGGAAAACCAAATCGTTCGCGTTGATGGCATCGTCCAGATTAACTGGAATACGGTTAGTGAGCTGTTCCCCGATGGTATGGTTGAAGCCATGCTGGATAGTTATATGGAACTCCTCATCGTCTGCGCAGAAGACGATTCTGTGTGGGGCAAAACCGGATCATTGGTAAAACTTCCTGCGTCCGATAGGGCAGAACGCGCCAAGGCTAATGCAACGGATATTGATCTTGCTCCCCGGCTTCTGCATGAAATGGTTTTGCAGGCCGCAGAGAAATTCCCTCACTCCATTGCCCTTGTGCAGGGCGGAAAGTACTTTACTTATGCTGAAATGGTCAAGGGTGCCAGTGAAGTCGCAAAATCTCTTCGTGCGTCAGTCCAGATTCATCCGAATGATATTGTGGCGGTTTCTCTGCCACAAGGCCCGGCATTGGTGCTTGGGGTATTGGGAATTCTCATGTCGGGAGCAGCCTATGTCGCCATTGACCCTCAACTTCCCGCAGAGCGTCGGATGAATTTGCTCAGGCGCTGCTCCGCCAAAGGCATCGTCACTGAGAGCAGCCTTTCTAATGAGGATGAATCGGCTGATTTATTCCGGATCAATCTGGATGAGTGCCTTATGTCTGAGGCAATGGATACAGAACAGAAGGTCTCTGCTCATTTATCTTCCGTACAAGCGTTGGATGATTTGGCATATGTCATCTTTACCTCGGGTTCAACGGGAGAACCGAAAGGAGTTATGGCTTCCCATCGCAATGCGGCGAACACGGTACTGGATATCAATCGCAAATTTCATGTGACAGAAAAGGACACGGTTTTATCCGTTGCGCCTGCCGGATTTGACCTGTCTGTATATGATTATTTCGGCGTGCTGGGGGCAGGAGGAAAGGTTGTTTTTTCAACCTCTGAAGCGGCTAATGATCCGAAAATCTGGTTTGAGACGCTGGTTAAACATCAGATTACTATCTGGAACAGCGTGCCTGCTCCCGTCAAGGTTTTGGTAGACCGAAATGGTGGCGATCTGGCTCAGACACCATTAAGGCTGATACTGATGAGCGGTGACTGGATCCCTATCGATCTGCCTGAACGTATTCGGGAAAATCTGCCCGATACGGCGATCATCAGCCTTGGTGGCGCAACCGAAGGATCTATCTGGTCGATATGTTATCCAATTGAAGATATTGATAAAAATTGGAAAAGCATTCCTTATGGCAAGCCATTGGCAAACCAGAGATTCCATGTCCTGAACAATTGGCTTTCACCTTGCCCTAACTGGGTGACAGGTGAACTCTATATTGGGGGAGAGGGCGTTACTCTGGGTTATCTGGGTGATCTCGAAAAAACGGCGCAGCGATTCATTACCCATCCTGTTACTGGCGAGCGGTTATACAAGACGGGAGATCTGGGACGCTATATGGCTAACGGCCTGATAGAAATTCTGGGTCGTGAAGATAATCAGGTGAAAATCAATGGATACCGCATTGAATTAGGTGAAATTGAAGCCTGTCTCCTGACTCACGAAAACGCTGGTCACGTCGTCATGGATGCCCCCGTCCATGCCAAAACAGGTCAGCGGCATATTGTGGCCTATGTGGTTCCCTCTGTTGCGGATACATCAGAAGATCCTGCCCATTTTCAGGAGCAGTTGAGGGAAATTGCCCGCAATATACTGCCGTCCTATATGGTGCCGAGCTATTACGTGTTGCTGGCTCATATGCCGTTAACCAGCAACGGTAAAATTGACCGCAAGGCGCTGCCACTTCCTTGGGCTGATAGCGAAGAACACACAGCAATCGCCGTCGATCCGGCCAATGAGATAGAAACAAAAATTTTACAACTCTGGCAGTCACAGCTCCAGCATGATGACTTCGATGTCACCGATGGCTTCTTCGATATTGGGGGGGACTCACTGCATGCCGTTGGTCTGCTTAGCGCTCTGCGACAGGAATTTAATATCACGCCCGCCGGCGAGCAGGACATTATCGAAGGGTTGTTCATGAACTCCAACATTCAGGCATTCTCTCGGATTATCGAGACGATTATGCAATCTCAAGCGGTGAGTGACCTATGACCAAGACATACGATTACATCGTGGTAGGTGGCGGCTCTGCGGGGTGTGTGGCTGCATCGCGCCTGTCTGAGAACGGTACGAAATCGGTACTGTTGCTTGAAGCGGGTCACGCATCTGATGTTAATGATCCGGCCAGCCCGCTCCGGGATGCGTCAAGGCTGGTACTGGAAGGGTATAACTGGGATTACGAAGCGAATGTACGCAGTGAAGATCGGTTCGCCGATCTCATTTCGCCTTCTCATTACCTGCAAGATGAAAAAAAACAAGAGCACAAACACCGGGGAAGAAAACTGTTCAATTATCGGGTGGGAAAGGTGCTTGGTGGTTCTTCTGCCGTTAATGGTGCCATTGCCTTCAGGGGATTTCCCAGCGATTTTGAACAGTGGGTGAAAATGGGTTGTTCTCGCTGGTCTTGGGAACAGGTTCTGCCGTGGTTTAAACATCTGGAGAATGACGTCGATCGCACGGGTGATGATAACCACGGTTCACTGGGGCCAATGTGTTTGCGCAGACCGCAACATGAGGAAATCCATCCCCTCGATATGGCTTTTGCCCATGCTTGTGAGCAGTCGGGTGTTCCCTATGTGGATGATCTTAATGCCGGAGAGTCTCCCGCCGTAGGGCCTGTACCTGCCAACGTCATCAATGGGGCTGAAAGAGTGGATGTTTATCGCTCATATCTTGAACCTGTTCTTCATAGAAAGAACCTGCGCGTTATGACGGATGTGCTGGTGGCACAGATCATTTTTAACGGAACGGTAGCGGCCGGCGTAAAAGTGATTCAGGCCGGAGAAGAACAGATTTATCACGCAGAGCACATCGTTCTCTGTGCAGGCGCAATTGGTTCGGCAACCCTGTTACAGCGTTCAGGTGTCGGCGATCCCGGACATCTGCGTGCTTTGGGCATTCCGGTGATTGCGGAGTTGCCCGCCGTTGGCCGAAATTTGACTGATCACGCTTCAGTTGTGCTCTGGTCATTGCCGAAAACCGGCGTGTGTACAACGGGTTTACCGTGGCGGCAAATTGCTGCCCGCATCAGCAGTGGCTATGACACAAAAGTTGATGTGCAAATCGGGCTGTTGAACAATGTTGCCAGTGAGACGGTGCCGGGATTCAAAGATCGTGTCGCTTATCCCATGCTGGTTGGTGCTTCCGTGATGCTGATGCGGCCACAGGCTCTGGGGCGTGTTTTTATCAGTACCGCCGATCCTACCGTGCTGCCCCAGATTGACCTGCCACTGACCCGCAATCCTGCGGATATCGCCCGTCTTGTCGGTGGTGTTCGTAAAATATGGGAAGTCCTGCGGCATCCGGAAGTTGATGCGTTTCTGGATGGGATTCAGTTTTGGTCTCATTCCATGATTTACAACGATGAAATCATGAACAGTGCGATTAAGAACCTTGTTAATCCGGGCTGGCATGCGTCAGGAACTCTCAGAATGGGAGCTGACTCTGATCCTGACTGCGCTACTCAAGAGGATGGACAAGTGTATGGCATCACGGGAGTGACCGTAGCTGATGCATCGCTGTTTCCCACCATTCCTTCGATGCCGACCAATCTGACGACCATCATGACCGCTGAACGGATTACCAGCTTTCTGATGGAGCGAGAGGCAGTGATAGCACGGAGGGAAAATGAACATTAATTGCAGACGGGTCATTTATGCCTTTCCACATGCAGGGGCGACAACGGCCATTTATCGTCCTTGGCTGAATGCTCTGGCGGCCACGAAAGCCGCGATCTTGCAGCCTGTGGCAATCCCCGGTCGGGGGCATCTAGCCAAAGAGCCTGAAATCCATGAGTTAGAGCCGTTGGTTGATCGGCTGGCCTCAGATATTTGGGCGGATTTTCAGCAGAAGCAGGCGCAGGGGATCACGGAGTGGATTACATTCGGCCACAGTTTTGGTGGTGTGCTCAGTGTTGCGGTGGGTCAGATACTGCACGAGCGCTACGGGCTTACCCCTCAGTTTGGTGTGGTGTCCTGCTCGGTGCCGCCTCAACTTCAACCGTATGATGAGCGGCATGAATGGACAGATGAACAATTGATTCAGAAAACCAGAGAAGATCAGGGAACGCCTGAGGCGATTTTGAACGAACCGGCGCTGATAAAACCCATCATCAGGCAATTACGCAATGACTACCTCATACGTAGCCAATTTACTCAGCTTGGCAACATGCAGGTGGATTATCCACTGGTGCTGGTTTCAGCCAGTCAGGACATACATGTCGGTTTGGCAGATATGCAGGTCTGGAAAAATCACACTTCTCACAAGACCTCACTCATCCGTATTGAAGGGGATCACTTTGCCGTCTACCGGCACTGGGATGCCATCAAACAAATACTGCTGAGTGACAGTGAAACGCAACAATAGGCTGACAAAGAATTTGGAGTGAATATGCGTATTGAGATTGATAATTTCGACGATTACCGGAAATCTTGTCGTGAATTTCTTGAGAGTGAGATCGTTCCTGAACATCAGGCTTGGGAATATAATGGTCTGATGGCGCGTTCTTTTTGGGAGAGATTAGGTAAGGCTGGCTTGTTGGGTATCAGTGTCAGCCCAGAATACGGCGGCTTGGGAAAACATGATTACCGTTTTGCCGTGATTCTGACGGAAGAGCTTATCAGAGCTGGCGTTACAGTCCCGGGGATCGTCGCCCATAACGATATTATTGCCAGTTACATTTTTGCCCTCGGCAGCGGAGAACAGAAACAAAAGTGGCTGCCGGAATTATGCCTCGGGAAGCGAGTCGCAGCCATTGCCATGACTGAACCCGGCGGTGGTTCTAATACGGCAGATATCAAAACTGTGGCCAAACGGCAGGGAGATCACTATCTGGTCAATGGCGGCAAAACCTATATCACCAATGGTATCAATGCTGATCTGATCGTGGTGGCGGTAAAAACAGAGCAGGGTCAGCAAGGTCAGGGGATCAGCCTGCTGGTGATAGAACGGGATATGGCCGGGTTCTCCAGAGGGGAGCCAATGAAGAAAATTGGCTGGAACGGCAGCGACACGGCTGAACTGTTTTTCCATGATTGCAAAGTTCCTGTTACCAATCTGATTGGCCGTGAAAATCTCGGTAACTATTACTTCATGTCGGCAATGCCACGGGAACGGCTCAGTATCTCAGCGGTGGCGGTTGCCAGCGCAGAACATATTTTACAGAGTACGCTGGCTTACGTGAAAGAAAGAAAAGCGTTTGACCAGCCGATTGGCTCCTTTCAATACAACCGTTTTATCCTTGCACAGTTGGATACCGAAGTAAAAATTGCCCGCATCTATCTTGATAACGCCGTTGAGCAATTTAGCAAGGGTCTTTTTAGTTTGGTGGATGCTGCCCGTATCAAATGGTGGACAACGGAACTCCAGATGAAAGTCGCGGATCGATGCCTGCAATTATATGGCGGGGCAGGTTATATGCGTGATTCTGTTGCGGGCAAAAACTGGCTCAATAGCCGCGCTCAAACTATTTATGGTGGAACCAGTGAAGTTTTACAGGAAATGATCAGTAAATCGATGGGGCTTTAATAATCAACGGTTATTGTTTGAATAATGAGCAAGGCAGGGCTTATTCCTCACTACCGTACTTTCAGGAAGTACAAGGGCAATGTCATACCAAAAGGACGTTTGGATAAATTAAGGGCCATTGCTTCTCTGGAGTTGGGTTAATTAGTACCAAAAAATCGTCATAGTCAGAATGACGACGTCATTCATGTATTCATATGAGAGGTATGTTATGGCAAATGAAAAGCCAACCTTATTCGAATGGATGGGGGGCAGAGAAAAACTCATGCACCTTATGGAAGTCTTCTATGCCAAGGTTGAAAAAGACGAACTGCTTGAACCCCTGTTTAAAAATATGAAAGCCGATCACCCCGGCCATGTTGGCATGTGGCTGGAAGAAGTACTCGGTGGAGAAAGCCGCTATACCGATGAGCGCGGTGGTTTCAAAGTCATGCTGAGTCGGCACAGGGGCAGAAGCATCCAACCCGAGCAACGGACGAGATGGGTAGAATTATTGATGAAGTCTGCCGATGAAATCGGTCTTCCGTCAGATCCTGAGTTTCGTTCAGCCTTTGCGGCCTATATCGAATGGGGTTCACGCAGGGCAGAAGCCAATTCCCAGCCGGATGCCGCACCATCACGCCGCGAAACTGTACCAAAATGGGGCTGGGGGGAAGCACCTCCGGGAACGCCCTGATTTTTCTGAGAACTTCGTAATAGTGAGGTGAGATCATGCTGTTGGCTGTCAGTGACTTACATGTATCCCATGCAGCAAATCGGGCGATAGTCGATTCATTCAGACCATCGACACCGGACGATTGGCTCTTGTTGGTGGGTGATATTGCAGAACAGGAGTCAGACTTTACATGGGTCATAAGTACGCTTTCCCAACGGTTTGCACAGGTAATCTGGACGCCGGGAAATCATGAACTCTGGTGCAGTCCCAGAGATCCTGTGAAATTACCCGGTGTACTGCGTTATGAGCATCTGGTAAACATCTGCCGACAGCACAATGTGCTCACTCCAGAAGATGAATTCCAACGTTACCCTATGGGGGATGGTACATTTGTAACCATTGCCCCCATATTTACGCTATACGATTATTCATTCAGAAATGCGACCGATTATACGGCAGATCAGGCTATAGAACGCGCCCGTCGCTGCGGCATCATCAGTTCCGATGAGTTTTTCCTGAAAACCTATCCCTATAAAAATATTATCGAATGGTGTCGGGAACGCATCCAATATACCGAAAAACGTTTGAATCACATTCAGGATGGCGAAGGTATTGTGCTCATGAGCCACTTTCCGATTATCCGAAAACCGACCGAATCTTTGCGCAATACCGAATTTTCTATTTGGTGTGGCAGTGAAAAAACTCGCCAGTGGGCATCAAGAAAAGGGGTACACATGGTGGTATATGGTCATTTGCACATTCCCAATATCGAATATATTCATGGTGTTGCTCATGTGGAAGTCTCTTTGGGATACCCACGGGAATGGCAGGAGCGTGGCAGACATTTCTGTCTGGTAGAGCTGGATGAGTGGCTGGAATATGCCAGTGAATATCGCTAACAACCTATTCTGATCATCAAGAACATTCTGATAATAAAAGGCCAATTTACCCATGAAATATGATGAAACTAATCAAAAAATAAAACCGAGGATTTTAATTGGAGCCACGGGATCAGTCGATATTGTCCTCCTTCCCAGATATCTTTCGGCTATTAAGGCGGCGATTGACTGTACATTGACGGTATTGATGACAAACAGCGCTATCCCCTTTTTGCCAGCGGAAACCATTGCCCTCTATGCTGATCGGGTTATCAGCGGAGAAAAACCACAGGATTGGCCAACCGATAAGCCTTCTCGCATTGTGGCTGATCATGATCTCATGGCGGTTCTGCCTGCAACGGCAAACACGATGGCGAGTGCTGCTCATGGTGCGACTCCCAATCGTTTGACAACGGTCATTCTGGCTTCCACGTTTCCGGTACTGTTCTTTCCCGTAATGGGGAGCGTCATGTGGGAAAAAAATGCAACACGTCGCAATATCAGACAGTTAAATGATGATGGTTATCATGTTATTGAACCTGTTTGGCATGAAAACTTTGACGCATCACTGCAAAAGATGGTTGGGCATCCTTCCCTGCCGGATATTGAAACTGTGATTTCACTGCTGAAGCAATATTTGCCTAAATAATTTACTGAAATCGATGGGATATATATGGGGAGTACTCAGGTATTCTGACGGTATTTAACATATGGACTGCGTACTCTTCCTCTTTCCTACCTATCTGCTGACCTCGCATTAAAACAAGGATGAATCCCTGTGTTATCAGAATAAAATCACTGACAAGTTGCAGAATAGATATCTTAAAATATCGAATAAGTCTTATTTTTATCTGTTTTAAAGTCTGGTAGGGTTATTAGTGGAAATCATAGAATCCCTATTTTATAACTATAAATCGGTAACTTATGTCGCAACATTATAATCGTGCGTTAAATAAACAAGATTACAAAACTCTGTCTTTGGCTGCTCTGGGTGGAGCTTTAGAGTTTTATGACTTCATTATATTTGTCTTTTTTGCCGTTGTGCTCGGCGAGCTATTTTTCCCTGCGGACATCCCTGTGTGGCTCCGGCAACTTCAAACCTTTGGCATTTTCGCGGCAGGTTATCTCGCTCGTCCTTTAGGGGGGATCATCATGGCGCATTTTGGTGATTTGATTGGGCGTAAGAAAATGTTTTCGCTCAGTATTCTTCTGATGGCCTTACCGACATTGATCATTGGAGGATTACCCACTTATGATACGATTGGCATTGCTGCCCCTGTTTTATTATTACTGATGCGCATTATGCAGGGAGCGGCAATCGGCGGAGAAGTGCCGGGTGCCTGGGTATTTGTGGCGGAGCATGTTCCCCATAAACGCATCGGTTTTGCTTGCGGGATCCTGACAGCCGGGCTGACCATTGGCATTTTGCTTGGCTCGCTGGTGGCCACGATCATTACCTCCATTTATACCAGACAGGACGTTTTGGATTGGGCATGGCGTCTGCCATTCTTTATTGGTGGGGCTTTTGGCTTGTGTGCTATGTATCTGCGCCGTTGGTTACAGGAAACGCCCGTCTTCAGGGAAATGCAGGAACGTAAGGCATTGGCGGACGGGCTGCCACTGAAATCTGTGATCTTGAACCATAAACATGCCATCATCGTTTCCATGTTGCTGACATGGCTGCTCTCTGCGGGCATTGTTGTTGTCATTTTGATGGCACCGACCTATATGCAGACTGTTTTCCATCTGGAGCAGTCACTCACCCTGAAAGCTAACAGTCTGGCGATTATCATGCTGGCAATCGGCTGTATATTAGCCGGTCATTTATGCGATAAATGGGGCGCCAGTCTGGTTTTAGTGGCCGGCTGCGTTCTGCTCGCTGTAGCCTCATGGTTTTTCTACCATAATATCAGTGATGAACCGGGCAGATTATTCAGTGCTTATGCTGTGGCGGGATTCTCCGTTGGCGTACTTGGAGCAGTGCCTTTTGTCATGGTTCAGAGCTATCCGCCGGAAGTGCGGTTCAGTGGAATTTCATTCTCATACAATATGTCTTACGCCATTTTTGGTGGGCTGACCCCTATTTTCGTCACCCTGTTACAGGTCTATACCCAGTTTGCGCCCGCTTACTATATTCTGGTTTTATCTGTTGTAGGTATACTCTTGGGGTTACATTTGCGCGTCAGAAAAAAGTGACACAAAAAAACAGGATGAGCGATGGCTCATCCTGTTTAATCGGGTTTTGCTAGCGTTGCTTGCTTGATATTGTCAGGCGTGTTTCACTTCGCCAATCGGCAGAACAGTACGGCCATATTGTTCATTCAGAACCTCAGCCATAGCCAGATAGAAAGCACTTGCCCCGCAGACAATACCTTCATAACCTGCGAAGGTCAGGAGGCCGGTATTGCCTGTGATATTGCTAATTGCCAGCAGTGCGAACAGCAGCGTCAGGCTGCCAAACACAAATTGCAGGACCCGGTTAGCTTTCAACGTTCCAAAAAACATAAACAGAGTGAAAATACCCCATAAGGCGAGGTAAACACCGAAGAATTCATGGCTGGTGGCATCTGCCAGACCCATTACCGGCAGGAACAACAAACCGATCAGACTCAGCCAGAACATACCGTAAGAGGTAAATGCGGTTGCGGCAAAGGTATTTCCTTTTTTGTATTCAATAATGCCCGCCAGCACCTGAGCCAAACCACCATAAAAAATTCCCATGCTCAAAATGGCCGATGCCAATGGGAAAAAACCTGCATTGTGCAAATTCAACAAAATTGTTGTCATGCCAAAGCCCATCAAACCCAACGGGCCTGGATTCGCCAACTGATTAGAATGCATATTTCCTCTGGAAAAAACAAATAAAACAAAATATTAAAAAGGTTTTATGGCCTCTGACAGCGCCAATAAACCATAAAGGGCGGCGCATAATAATGTGATGGCATCAACTAAACAATGGGCTGGAAAAGAATTTTTTTATTAAACTTAATTTTTTTCAACGCAACCCTTGATGATTGAATGAATGACCCCCATTTAAGTCTCAACCGCGGTTACTAGCGACATTTCGGTGTTTAGCCGAAAGTTTAAAAATGAGGAATTTCAGGCAATCAGTGCCATTGAAAAACAAACATCCGTCCTCATATTGTTAAGTAACTTGACTTATATATGAATTCTTTGTGGAGGCGTTTAGATGGGTAAAATCATTGGTATCGACTTGGGAACTACCAACTCTTGTGTAGCAATTATGGACGGCACAACTGCTCGTGTGCTTGAAAACAGCGAAGGTGATCGCACTACACCTTCTATCATCGCGTATACTCAGGATGGTGAAACTCTGGTTGGTCAACCAGCTAAACGTCAGGCTGTAACTAACCCGCAAAACACATTATTCGCCATCAAGCGTTTGATTGGCCGTCGTTTTCAGGACGAAGAAGTTCAGCGTGACGTTTCTATCATGCCATATAAAATCATTGGCGCAGACAATGGCGACGCATGGCTGGAAGTTAAAGATCAGAAAATAGCTCCTCCTCAGATTTCTGCTGAAGTTCTGAAAAAAATGAAGAAAACAGCAGAAGACTATCTGGGTGAGCCAGTGACAGAAGCGGTTATTACCGTTCCTGCCTACTTCAATGATGCACAGCGTCAGGCAACCAAAGATGCTGGCCGTATTGCGGGTCTGGAAGTCAAACGTATCATCAATGAACCTACGGCGGCAGCGCTGGCCTACGGTATGGACAAAGAAGTCGGTAACCGTACTATCGCAGTTTATGACTTAGGTGGCGGTACTTTTGATATCTCTATCATCGAAATCGACGAAGTTGACGGTGAAAAAACGTATGAAGTTTTGGCAACCAACGGTGATACCCACTTGGGTGGTGAAGACTTCGATAGCCGTTTGATCAACTATCTGGTTGATGAATTCAAGAAAGAGCAAGGCTTTGATCTGCGTAACGATCCACTGGCAATGCAGCGTCTGAAAGAAGCCGCAGAAAAAGCGAAAATCGAGCTTTCTTCTGCACAGCAGACAGACGTGAACCTGCCATACATCACTGCGGATGCGACGGGTCCTAAGCACATGAACGTCAAAGTGACTCGTGCAAAACTGGAATCACTGGTTGAAGATTTGGTTAAGCGTTCTATGGAGCCGCTGAAAGTTGCCCTGAACGACGCTGGACTGTCTGTATCTGACATCCAAGACGTGATTCTGGTTGGTGGTCAGACCCGTATGCCAATGGTGCAGAAAACAGTTGCAGACTTCTTCGGCAAAGAGCCGCGTAAAGACGTCAACCCAGACGAAGCCGTTGCAATGGGTGCGGCTGTTCAGGGTGGTGTACTGTCAGGTGAAGTGAAAGATGTTCTGCTGCTGGACGTAACGCCACTGTCTCTGGGCATCGAAACCATGGGCGGCGTGATGACGGCGCTGATCACGAAGAACACCACTATCCCAACCAAGCACAGCCAAGTGTTCTCTACTGCGGAAGACAATCAGTCTGCGGTAACGATCCATGTATTGCAGGGTGAGCGTAAGCGTTCCGGTGATAACAAATCTCTGGGTCAATTCAACTTGGATGGTATTCAGCCAGCACCTCGTGGTATGCCACAGGTCGAAGTGACCTTCGACATTGATGCTGACGGTATCTTGCATGTTTCTGCGAAAGACAAAAACTCTGGTCGTGAGCAAAAAATCACCATCAAGGCATCTTCTGGTCTGAACGAAGAAGAAATCCAGCAGATGGTACGTGATGCAGAAGCGAACGCAGAAGCTGACCGTAAGTTTGAAGAATTGGTGCAAATTCGTAACCAAGCGGATCAGCTGATTCACGGTACTCGCAAGCAAGTTGAAGAAGCAGGCGACAAATTGACTGCGGATGACAAAGCAGGGATCGAGAAAGCCGTTTCTGAGCTGGAAGTTGCTGTAAAAGGCGAAGACAAAGCTGAAACCGAAGCGAAGATTCAGGCACTGGTTGAAGCTTCTAAGAAACTTCTGGAAATCGCACAGCAACAGGCTCAGGAAGGTGCTGCTGAAGCGGGCACCGCGAAAAAAGATGACGACGTTGTAGACGCTGAATTCGAAGAAGTTAAAGACAAAAAATAATAGCCCTTAGCGGGCAAAGTAACAGGGCGCCTGTTACTTGTTAACTAACACGGGCGTTGAGGTAACTCTACGCCCGTGTATGTGTGTTTAGGGTAAACAAAACAATGGCAAAAAAAGATTATTATGAGGTTTTGGGCATTTCCAAAACCACAGAAGAGAAAGAGATAAAAAAAGCCTATAAGCGGCTGGCAATGAAATATCACCCAGATCGCAATCAGGGTGATAAAGAAGCAGAAAGTAAATTCAAAGAAATTAAAGAAGCGTATGAGATCCTGACGGATGCACAGAAGCGCGCCGCTTATGACCAATATGGTCATGCTGCCTTTGAACAAGGTGGTATGGGTGGTGGAGCAGGCGGTTTCGGTGGCGGGGCTGATTTTAGCGATGTCTTTGGTGACGTTTTCGGGGATATCTTCGGTGGTGGCCGTCGTCAGCAGCGTTCTAGCCGTGGCTCTGACCTGCGTTACAATATGGACTTGACACTGGAAGAAGCGGTCCGTGGTGTGACCAAAGAGATCCGTATTCCCACTCTGGAATCCTGTGATACCTGTCATGGCAGTGGCGCAAAAGCGGGTACCAACCCAGAAACCTGCTCAACCTGTCACGGTGCAGGGCAAGTGCATATGCGACAAGGATTCTTTACGGTTCAGCAGCCGTGTCCGCAATGTCATGGGCGTGGAAAAGTTATCAAAGAGACTTGCGGAAAATGTCATGGGCATGGCCGTGTTGAGAAATACAAAACCCTGTCCGTTAAAATTCCAGCAGGCGTCGATACCGGTGATCGCATTCGCTTGGGTGGTGAAGGTGAAGCGGGTGAACACGGTGCACCAGCAGGTGATTTGTATGTTCAGGTTCAGGTCAAGGCGCATCATATCTTCGAGCGTGATGGCAGCAACCTTTACTGTGAAGTACCGATTAACTTCGCAACTGCGGCACTGGGCGGTGAAATTGAAGTCCCAACCCTTGATGGCCGTGTCAGCCTGAAAATCCCTGCGGAAACTCAGACGGGTAAATTGTTCCGCATGAAAGGCAAGGGCGTGAAATCCGTCCGTGGCGGCGCTCAGGGCGATTTACTGTGTCGTGTCGTGGTAGAAACGCCGGTGAAGCTGAACGACGAACAGAAAGACTTACTGCGCAAGCTGGGTGAATCTTTGGGTGGCAAGAGTGGTGAAACCAATAGCCCACGCTCCAAGAGTTTCATTGACGGCGTGAAGAAGTTTTTTGACGATTTGACTAAGTAATTTAATGTTTTTATAAAATCGTTGGTATTAGTTCCCTTGATTATCTTTTTGAACTGATAATCAGGGGAATATATTCAGTAGTCGTTTTCATCTCAATCTTACCCCTTACTTTTGTCATAGAAGCAGGAAAAATTCTTTTTCACTTTAGATATTATCCATCTACAAATTAATTTAAAAAATGCGCATACAGATAAGTCAGGAAAATGTAATCTATAGATAATTTTCTTTTTTTATATCATTAAATATGAAAGCTTCCGTAACTCACTATTTTATATACTTATTATTAGAAAAAATAACAATAGGAAAGAAATTTAATTATCAAATATAAGTCATTAGTTAATTTTTTCATGGAGAGGGAGTTCATGTGAATGTATTAAAATCCTAGTGATTAGTAGTATTTTTTCCAGATAAATTAAAATTATAGCATATTGGATAAAATACGATAAAAACTTGGATTCACATATTAAGCGCAACACCGTAATGGACGAAGTAAATGAGAGGGTATTCCTTTAAATAACTCATTCGGTGTTTTGTAATCTCGTGTTTTACGAGGACGATTATTTAATCGGTTTGCCACAAGGTTAATCTCCCGCTCTGACACCTTATTAAAATCAGTTCCTTTTGGGAAGTAATCTCTGATTAATCCATTCGTGTTCTCATTTATCCCTCTTTCCCAGGGGGAATACGGGTGAGCAAAATAAATTTTTGTCTCTAAATTTTTACTGATCAGTTCGTGTTCGGCAAATTCGAGGCCGTTATCAAAGGTCATTGTTTTAATTTTATGTTTTATCAGTGATAAATGTCTTGTTGCCGCTTTTGCGACCCCTTCTGCTGTTTTATTTTCAAGTTTAATTATGATAGTAAATAACGATTTTCGTTCAACTAATGTCAATAATGCACTTTTATGATTTTTACCCACGATAGTATCTCCTTCCCAATCACCAATACGCTGCTTTTTATCAACAAGTTTGGGGCGCTTATCAATACTGACTCTGTTTTTAATTTTTCCTCTGCGCTCATAACTTCCATAGCGTTTACGATACGGTTTTTTCGCAATCCTAAGATGTTGCCATAAATTACCATCATTAAGTTTATCCTTATAAATCAATCGATAAACTGTTTCATGATGCAAAGATATTATATTTTCCCTTTTGAGATAACCGACTGTTTGTTCAGGACTTAAATCTTGCCAAATTAACTGTTTGATCCACATTTCTATCTCTGGTTTCACTTTTACTGCTTTTGTAGCACACTGTCGGCGCGCTACGGCCTTAAGCTGAGCTTGTTCAGGCGTATATTTCTTTGCCTCCCGATTTCGTCTCAATTCCCGGCTAATCGTTGATGGGTTTCGATTGAGTGACTTTGAAATCTCCCGTTGTGAAAAACCGGCTTCTTTCAGGCTGAAAATCTGATATCTTTCTGTTTCGGTCAGTTGTTTATAGGCCATAGCGCATTTTCCTTTGGCGAGAAAGATGCCTACTATAGCAACTGACCGCCTTTCTTAGAAATTGCACTTATTATGCGAATCCAAGATCTATCAATAATTAATTAAAATATATCAGATAAAAATATTCTATATTTTAGTAAATTCTACTGATTAAAAGATATATTTTCCGTTTAGAGAGTTGGATAATCGATAGCTAGTTTGTTATAGTTGAAAAGCAGAACATCGAGTCAAAAATATTCTACTAAATCCAAATGAGGTCTGAATCATGTTAGAAGATTCCCCAAAAGATGCCCAAAAAGACTCTACTAATCCCCTTAAAGATATGCCCTACGAACAAGGTAAGTTATTGAAATCAAGATGTATCATGATATCTGGCGAAATTAATCAAGCACTAGCCGAAAAGGTAACAACTCAGCTATTAGTTTTACAAGAAATAAATAATGATCCAATAAAGATTTTTATTAACAGTCAAGGCGGGCATGTTGAGGCTGGTGATACCATTCATGACTTGATTAAATTTATAAGACCAGAAGTCTTTATAATAGGTACAGGTTGGGTTGCAAGTGCTGGTATTACCATATTTCTTGCCGCTAGGAAAGAAAATCGTTATTCTCTCCCTAATACCCGTTTTATGATTCATCAACCTTTAGGTGGATATCAAGGAAAAGCATCAGATATAGAGATTGAAGCTAAGGAATTCTTATTTATACGCAGCCGTATAAATAAACTTATCAGTGATGCTACAGGACAATCGATAGAAAAAGTAGAAAAGGACACTGATAGGAATTACTGGATGCGCCCACAGCAAGCTATTGAATATGGGATTGTCGGCCGCATAATAACTAAATGGGACGACATCCAATAATGTAAATGGAAAATAGGGTGGGCAGAAGTTCACCCATTATTTCATATATAAATTCATTATCGCTTTAAAAATTTTGGTGCTTGCCATTCATTATGTAGAATTGCATACATATACATGTCACTCCAAATTCCATTAACACGTTCATTTTGTAATAGGTGAGCTTCTTGACGCATTCCGAGTTTTTCAACTAATCGTTTAGAACCAAGATTTAAAACATCTAATTTTGCATAAATCCGATGGCATCTAAAATATTCAAAACTAATATCAATCAGTGCCCCTAAAGATTCTGTTCCAATGGACTTTCTTTGATAAAATGGGTGAAAGATACAACCTATACGCAATTAACTTGAAGATGCGGGTTTTAAAATCTGGAAGTTATCAGTCAACCGAGTGGTGAGTTCTTTCGCTTTTTCTGGCAATGTGACATGAAAAAAGTGGCGCAGCGTTTCACGGAATGTTTTGGTATCCGGAAAATAGACATTGTTTCGTACCTGCTCATTCACATACTTCCATAATCGCTCAATCGGGTTGAGATTAGGGCTGTAAGGCGGCAGGTAGTGCAACTCAATATTCAAAACCTCGGCAAAAAATTGGACGACTCCGGAACGGTGATAACCCGCACCATCCAGAATAATGTGGATTTTTTGCGAAAGTGGATAGGTTTCCCGGATTGAGCCGAAAAAAAGGACGACATTTTTCGCGTTAATCGTCGGATATTCACGAACAATAGTCTCTTCAATCCGTTGTAAATTAAGGGCACCCATGATGTTGAGTCGAGTACGACTGCCTGTGGTTTCAACCACTTTGACGTGCTTCCGCCCGCTCTTCATCCAGCCATAACTTAATTTTGTGGACAGGGTCGGGTGAACCGCATCAATAAATAAAATAGGCGCATTCTGGCCACATTCTTCTTTCAGCGCGTTGTAGGTTTCAATAAACTGTTGCTGTTTATCCGCATCAAATTTATGCGGAGCACCCATTGGCTTCTTGTAGCTGAAACCTTGACGGTGAAGCCATTTCGTCATTCCTGCGACAGTGAAAGTCACCTGCCATCGTGCCCGAACATAGGCCACAATTTGTGCGGTAGTGTGCATCAAATTTGCCATCAGATACTCAACTAATTCTGTTGTTTGTTCGGCAGACAAACGGCTTTCAGAGCCCCCATTTTCAGGGGCGAGTTTTTCCTCAGAGAAGTAATCTTTCAGATGGCGGCTCACCGTACTTTCATGGATCCGCAAAGCCTGAGCAATCATCTGGGCAGTCCAGCCTTCTGAGGCCAAAAGCACGGCCTTGATGCGGTCACGTACTCGTCCATCGCGAGTCGTATCATGCATCAATTCGAGGGCGTCTTTTTGGGCATCTGTTAGATTAATTTTCATGGGCGCAATCATGATCTGATACAAATGAAAAATCAAGCATCTTCAATGACGACGGGTATATTTCTCCTTGTTGTGACTCTTTATTCGTTAGTCTTAACATTATTTCTCCAGCCAAATCATTATTTTCCCTTAGAATTACGGCAAGCCTTACCTCATCTCCATTATTATTAAATGCAGGGGACATAACTCTATTGAATTGGGCATGCATATTCTCATCTGCTGGAGGATAACTATATAGAAACGTGTAAACTTCTGGCAATGAATGATAACTTTGATACTTGGAGAAATCTTTTATTTCAAATTGACGGAGAATCAACCGTGATGTAAAAAATAAAAGAGAATTATCTTCTGAAAACATAACCCACCCCCCTAGATTAATAGCAAAATTATTGATTGTCACCCTCGCTGATTTTCTTATTTATATTTCCTTTCTTTCAAAAGGAAAAAGCAAAAAAAACTAGCTAATAGAGTCAATGAAAATATCATTATAAAAATAACTCTCGTTTTGTGCAGACATTGCTGGATCGAAAAGATCGAATGAGTATGGCTGTTGGTTTAGAAGTAAGAGTACCATTTTGTGACCATCGTTTAGTTGAATATGCATTTAACATTCCTTGGAACATGAAATCGTTTGATGGGCGGGAGAAAAGTATATTGCGGGCAGCTACCCGTGACATTTTACCAGCATCAATTTCTGAACGTGTCAAAAGTCCTTATCCATCGACTCAAGATCCTGCCTATGAAAATGCTTTGCGTAACACCATGTCTGAGATCATGTTGGATAATCAAGCACCTGTTCGCCCACTTTTTGATCAAAAACTTGTTAATGAGAAACTCAGTTTTTCTGTTGGTTCAAATTCACCTATGTATTCCCGTATGGGAATGGAACTTGCGGTTGGGCTTAATAGTTGGTTAAATGAATACAAAGTTGAGTTAAATTTTTAGCAGGTACTCATGCTATTCTTATACTTTTAAAAGCAGCAATGGTTTCTCTTGGCATAATGAAATTCGTTGAGGTTTGAATATGCACTCAAACAGTAGTTTTTCCGTATATCTTATTGCCATTGGTGCATTTGCCCTTGGTATGGCTTCATACGTAACGGCTGGCTTGATCCCTTTGATTGAAACATCTTTTTCCGTATCTGTTGCTATGGCTGCACAGTTAGTGACTGCTTTTACACTGGCGTATGGGCTGGGTTCTCCATTAATTGTTGCAGTGCTACCCATGAATAAGCAGAGGCAAGGGCTTTTGTTAGCACTTGTCATTTTCTTTGTGGCCAATGTTGCCAGTGCATTAAGCAGTAATTTTCAAATGTTATTAATATTCAGAGCTATTGCAGGCATTGGTGCTGGAGTTTATCTGGCTATGGGAATTGCAGCTTCGGCAGCCCTTTCAGAACGCAATAATCAGGGTAAATCTATCGCCATTATCATGGGTGGCATGGCAAGTGGAGTGGTATTAGGTGTGCCCCTTAGCCTTATTTTAGCTAATTATGCAGGCTGGCAGGCAGCACTATGGCTGATAAGTTTATTGGGATTGGCATCATTTATTGGATTGGCTTTAAAGCTTCCTGCCTTGCCCGATACTTCACACATTCCTCTGAAAAGAAAAATAGCTATTTTAGCTGATGGTAATGTCTTAATGATTTTGTCAGTTTCCCTTTTGGCTGCAATATCCAGCTTGGGAATGTATACATTCATTGCGCCATTAATTTCAGAGCCAAGTTATAACGTGAATGTTTCTGTAACCACTTATTTATGGGTATGGGGAATTGGCGGGGTTATTGGTAGCTTCCTGATTGGGCCAATTATAGATCGGATTAAAGGCCCATTACTGACATTGATTATCATGGTATTACTCGCTATTTCATTATTATTACTCCCATTGTTCGCTGAAATAAATCAGTGGTTGGTTATGTTGCCAATTGCATTATGGGGAGCTGTAGGATGGGCATTACAAGTTCCACAAAATAATGAGTTGATTAGTACCCGTGAGAAGCAGGGAGATGGAAATTTAGCGGTAGCATTGAATGAGTCTGCACTTTATCTTGGTAGTGCTATTGGTGCCGCTATCGGAGGATTGTTACTTTCATTGAGTATTCCAATATGGATCCTAGCTGTTGCCGCAGGTGGAATTGCCGTTATCGGGGGGATCATACAAATATTTTATCTTTTACGAGCAAGTCAAAGGACAACGAATAGTTCTCAATAGCCGCTTATGGTTTTAAGATATTGAGCGACACTCAATCTGATTTAAGGTCATGTATTAAATGATTAGATTAGGTATTAAAAATAATGTTCACGTTCAATAAAGGTTCCTATCACTTTATCGTGCATTTCTTCCGATTTTGAATACCCAATGGTTTTTCTATTCAGCCTTTTGATTCGGGTACGATGCGTTAAATTCGTTCTCTCTATACGCTGAGTAAACGCCTTTCCAGTCAAGTGCTCTTCCTCGGGAAGTGGGTCGTAAACAACATAGTCATCCGTGCAGTAAAACCGAATAGTAAAGGAAGATAAGAGGGTAAGCAGCTTGTCTAACGTTTTTCGACTGCGATCGCCAAAAACATGAGCCACTATTCGCTTCAGGCGGGGTTCCCAAGCATACCAAAGCCAGCGTTGGTTTTTCTTATTGCCGACAAACGACCATTGCTCGTCGATTTCACAGACAATCTGGATGTCACATTCCGCAAGGGGAAGTGTCGTTACGTTTCGGGGTCTGAGGTTTTTAATGTTTTCATGACGGTGGCGGTGGCGACTTTCAGGATCCGAGCGGTGTCACGAATTCCCCCGTTATTCATCGCGATATCGACAATCTGTTCTTTAACGCCGGGTTTGCAGGCCTGATAGGTATACGCCAACTGAAAGACCTTACAGCAGCTATAACAGCGATAACGAGGATGTCCGCCATTTCCTTTCCCATGTCCTTTGACCTGTTCTGATTTGTGGCAATAACGGCAATAGACATCAACTTTGGCCATACTTCATCCTTAAAAAGCCGGAAGCATATCACAGCAACTAACCATTTAATACATGACCTGATTTAAGGGATTTGGCTATATCATTCTGTAGTCAGATTGAGTTTTCATTTATATTACTTGAACTTCTCACTCTAACTTAGTACAAAAAATTCCTGCCACAATCACGACACAGGCTAATAACCGCATTTTGCTGAATGGTTCTCTCAGGATAAAGACAGATAATAGCACCGCAAACAGCACGCTAGTTTCACGCAGTGCGGCTACCAGTACAATTGAGGCGTGACTCATTACCCAAATGACAATACCATAGCTCAACAACTGCATTAGCCCACCTATTAACCCTTGCTTCCAGTATTGACGGACGTTTTGTCCAGCCGTTTTCCGGTATTTGAAATAAATAATCACACCCATTGACCAGCCATGAATAGCGAATAACCACAAGATATAGGTTAAGGCGCTATCACTGGCACGGGAGCCAATTCCATCAGATAAGGTATAGCAGGCAGTAAATATTGAGGTTGTGAGCGCTGCGATTAATGTCCTGCGATCTATCCGGATGGATTTCTTACCGTGAGGAAATGCGATCAAAATAACCCCTGCGATAATTAAACCGACGCCTAGCATGGCAAAGGGCGGTAATACTTCCTGCAATATTATCCAACTCAATAAGACGGTAATTAGCGGTGCACACCCTCTGGCGATGGGATATACCTGACTTAAATCTCCTGTGGCATAAGAACGGCTCAGAAACAGGCAATAACCGATATGCAAGATGGAAGAGAGTATTAACCACGATAGAGAGGCGGGTGTGGGTAATCCAACCCAGAACAATCCGGATGTCGAAATCAGACCGGCAAAAAATACGAGTATTGAAATACTCAAAAAGCGATCTGCATTGATTTTGACTAAGGCATTCCAACTAGCATGTAACAAGGCGGCAGCGAGTACAGATAATAATAGTAAGGTTGACATATGCGTATATTTTAGTCACCGCGTTAATGGATTAATGATAAAAACAGCTTTTGATGCTTATAGCAATGTACCCATCTCTGAAAAAATGTTACTTTCTCAATGTTATAATTCGAATATAACGATGCATATTGCATAAATAATCGATTTTTTCCGATGTCATGACTGTCATAACATTAGTGCCCTAATCAACTTAATAGGTTATCAATTCATGACTGCAATCATTCGCCAGTTTTTAAAGTTAGAAGCAGCGGGAGGAATTATCCTCATTATCGCTGCGATTGTTGCGCTGGTTTTGGCGAATACACCATTGCAGGGTATCTACCACCAATTTCTCAACCTTCCGGTTGCGGTGCAATTTGCCGCCTTGGAAATTAAGAAACCGCTGTTGCTCTGGATCAATGATGGCTTAATGGCCGTATTTTTCCTGATTGTCGGCTTGGAAGTTAAGCGAGAATTAATGGAAGGTTCGCTGGCTGGCCGTGACAAAGCCGTTTTCCCTGCGATTGCCGCAGTTGGAGGAATGATCGCACCGGCGCTGGTCTACCTGTTGTTTAACGGTGGTGATGAAATCGCTCGGCAGGGTTGGGCTATCCCCGCCGCTACAGATATTGCATTTGCGCTTGGTGTCATGGCACTGCTGGGAAAACGTGTGCCAACAGCATTAAAAGTCTTTTTGCTTGCTCTGGCGATTATTGATGACTTGGGCGTCATCATTATTATCGCTCTGTTTTACACCAAAACCGTTTCGTTAACTGCTCTCGGCCTGGCAGGGGCTATGATAGCGCTTCTGATTTGGATGAACTGGCGCGGAATAGCTAAAACATCTGTTTATCTGATGGTCGGTGCTGTTCTGTGGATTTGTATTCTGAAATCAGGTGTTCACGCAACATTAGCTGGCGTCATCGTTGGGTTCATGATCCCTTTGCGCTGTAAAAAAGGTCATTCACCTTCTGAAGCACTTGAGCATGGTTTGCATCCATGGGTGGCTTATTTAATCCTGCCATTATTTGCTTTTGCCAATGCGGGGGTTTCGTTGCAGGGGGTAACATTGAACGGCTTAACGGGAATGTTGCCAGTGGGAATTGCCCTTGGCCTGTTTATTGGCAAGCCTCTGGGTATTTTTCTGTTTAGCTGGATCTCAGTAAAACTGGGCATAGCCAAATTACCGGAAGAAATTGGTCTGAGGCAGATTTTTGCCGTCTCGGTACTGTGTGGGATCGGTTTTACTATGTCTATTTTTATTTCTGGTCTGGCATTTGAAGGTTTAAATGAGGCTTTCAGTACTTACTCCCGCTTGGGTATATTGATTGGCTCAACAGCCGCAGCTGTTATTGGTTATGGATTATTGAATATACTTTTGCCGAAGAGAAAACATCGCCAAACGCAGATGAATAGATTAATTTAGGATAGAAATATATGCGGGTTTCACATTTAAACTTTAACCACCTTTATTACTTTTGGCATGTCTGCAAGGAAGGCTCCGTTGTTGGAGCAGCAGAGGCGTTATACCTGACACCACAGACCATTACTGGTCAGATTAAGGCTCTGGAAGAACGTTTGGCTGGAAAGTTGTTCAAGCGTCAGGGGAGAGGGTTGGTTCCGTCTGAGTTGGGGCAATTGGTTTTTCGTTATGCAGATAAAATGTTTATGCTCAGTCACGAAATGCTGGATATCGTCACTTACAGCCGAGAATCAAACCTGTTGTTTGATGTGGGTGTAGCAGATGCGTTATCCAAGCGCTTAGTCAGCAAAGTGCTGGAAACCACAGTTGTAGAGCATGAGAAAATCCATCTGCGCTGTTTTGAATCAACCCATGAAATGCTACTTGAGCAACTGAGCCAGCATAAGCTCGATATGATCCTGTCAGATTGCCCGGTTGACTCTTCTCAGCAAGAAGGGCTGTTCTCAGTGAAACTGGGCGAATGCAATGTCAGCTTTTACTGTCGTCAGCCGATCCCAGAAAAACCGTTTCCAGAATGTCTGGAAGAGCGCCGTTTACTGATCCCCGGTCGCCGTTCGATGCTGGGCAGAAAACTTCTGACATGGATACGTAATAAAAATCTGCAAGTTGAAGTGCTGGGTGAATTTGATGATGCTGCGCTGATGAAAGCATTTGGCATGTATCATAACGCTATTTTTATTGCGCCTTCTTTCTATGCCAGTGATATCTTCGTTGATAGCGATATTGTTGAGATTGGTCAATTGGATGCTGTACAAGAAGAATATTATGTCATTTTTGCGGAGCGTATGATCCAACATCCGGCTGTTCAACGGGTGTGTAACAAGGATTTTTCTGCTTTATTCAGTACACCACTAAAAAAATAACACTGAGAACCATATTGAGACGTAAGACATTGAAACTTAAAATTACAGGTACAAAAAAACCGGCACTAAGCCGGTTTTTCAGCATAATCAAAAACAATAATTACATTGCTTTGATTTGCGCTGCCAGAGCAGATTTATGACGTGCTGCTTTATTTTTGTGGATCAGACCTTTGCAGGAGTGACGATCAACAATTGGTTGCATGTCATTGAATGCTTTCTGTGCAGCTTCTTTATCGCCAGAAGCGATAGCCACGTATACTTTCTTGATAAAAGTACGCACCATAGAACGACGGCTCGCATTATGCTGACGGCGTTTCTCTGACTGTACGGCGCGTTTCTTAGCTGATTTGATATTAGCCAAGGTCCAACTCCCAAATATATTCTAGCGAGGACAATTCAAAGGCCGAGAAATATGCCTGTTCAGCCTTCGTTTGTCAATGGATTTGTGCAAATAAACGTCGTTGTACGGCGACGCTGTTTACGTTGTGATGGGGCAGGATTTTATCAGCTTACTGAAAGGGAATACAGCTTTTCGCAACAAAAAACTCAATGAATCACTAAAGAAGTGAGATAAATTAAATATTTTTCGGGCATCTGGCCTGTTTTTATTGTAAGAATCAGGTTATTAATTAAAAACCCTTTGTGATCGTGGGTTAACCTTGTGCGCTGTACAAGGTATAATCCGGCAATTTCCACGGTATTGAGCCAGCTATGGAGCTAATTCGCGGTGTACACAATATCCGGGCGCGCCACCATGGTTGCGTGCTGACGATTGGTAATTTTGATGGTGTCCATCGCGGGCATCAGGCTTTATTGAAACATCTGAAACAAGAAGGGCTGCGTTCCGGGTTACCGACGATGGTCATGATTTTCGAACCGCAGCCATTGGAAGTTTTTGCTGTCGATAAAGCGCCAGCCCGCCTGACACGGCTGAGAGATAAAATAAGATATCTATCCCAGTATGGCGTTGATTATCTGTTATGTGTGAAATTTGACCGAAATTTCGCAGCTAATTCACCTGAAGCCTTTGTTTCACGGTTGCTCGTGGAAAAACTGGGTGTTAAGTTTCTGGCAATAGGGGATGATTTCCGTTTTGGCAAAAATCGTCTCGGAGATTTTCACTATTTACAACAAGCGGGTAAACAATACTGTTTTGATGTCGCCAGTACAGACAGCTTCTGTGACAGCGGCCTGCGGATCAGCAGTACTGCTATTCGTCAGGCGCTGCAAGATGATGATCTGGCATTGGCAGAAACATTATTGGGGCATCCTTACAGCATAAGTGGCAGAGTCGTTCACGGTAAGCGCTTGGGACGTACCATTGGGTTTCCTACGGCAAACTTACCGTTGAAACGTCTGGTTGCCCCTGTAAAGGGCGTTTATGCTGTGGAAGTTTATGGATTGGGCGATAAACCCTTACCGGGTGTCGCTAATATTGGTAATCGACCCACAGTTGCGGGTCTGGGCCAGCAACTTGAAGTGCATTTGATTGATACCCAGATGGATCTGTATGGGCGTCATATTGATGTGGTATTACGCAAAAAATTGCGTGATGAGCAGCGATTTGCTTCGCTTGATGCGCTTAAACAGCAAATCGCAAATGATGTGGTTGCTGCAAGGGATTGTCTTTTGCAGCGATCCGAGTCATGTATCTAGCGGAAAATTGGAACTGAGAATCTATAATGAGTGACTATAAAGACACCCTGAACCTACCGGAAACAGGGTTCCCGATGCGCGGGGATTTAGCCAAGCGCGAACCAGATATGTTAAAACGTTGGTACAAAGAAGGTTTGTATCAGGCGATTAGAAAAGCGAAATCTGGTAAAAAAACATTTATTTTGCATGATGGCCCTCCATATGCAAACGGCGATATTCATATTGGTCACTCAGTCAATAAAATTCTCAAAGATATTGTTATTAAGTCCAAAGGGCTGTCAGGCTACGATTCGCCTTATATTCCTGGTTGGGACTGCCACGGTTTGCCGATTGAGCTCAAGGTTGAGCAAATTATTGGCAAGCCGGGGGAAAAATTTTCCGCCGCTGAATTCCGTGCTGAGTGCCGCAAATATGCAATGAGTCAGGTCGAAGTACAAAGAGCCGGTTTCATGCGTCTGGGGGTTCTGGGCGACTGGGATAAACCTTATCTGACGATGGATTTCAAAACCGAAGCCGATATTATTCGTGCTCTGGGACGTATCATCGGCAATGGTCATTTGCTGAAAGGTGTTAAACCTGTTCATTGGTGTACTGACTGTGGCTCCTCCCTTGCAGAAGCCGAAGTTGAATATTACGACAGAACTTCGCCTTCCATTGACGTTCGCTTCAAGGCCGTTGATGCGGACGCGGTGTATGCCAAATTTGATATACAGTCTCCTGGCCTGCCGGTTTCTCTGGTTATCTGGACAACCACACCGTGGACATTACCAGCTAACCGCGCTATTTCTCTGAATGCCGAAATCACCTATCAGTTGGTCAAAATAGAAGACGAGTGCCTGATTCTGGCGGCAGAACTGGTTGAATCCGTCATGCAGCGCGCGGGCATGACTTCATGGCAAGTGCTGAGTGACTGTACTGGTGCGGATCTGGAACTGCTGCGCTTCAACCACCCATTCATGGGCTTCGACGTTCCTGCAATTCTGGGTGATCACGTTACGCTTGAAGCCGGTACAGGTGCGGTACATACTGCGGGTGGTCACGGCCCGGACGACTACTCCATCAGCCTGAAATATGGCCTTGAAATTGCGAACCCAGTCGGGCCGAATGGCTGCTATATCTCTGGTACTTATCCTTCACTGGATGGCGTATTTGTCTTCAAGGCGAACGATATTATCGTTGAACTGCTGCAAGAAAAAGGCGCTCTGCTGAATGTGGCAAAATTACAGCACAGCTATCCTTGCTGCTGGCGTCACAAAAAACCGATCATCTTCCGTGCTACTCCACAGTGGTTCATCAGCATGGATCAGAACGGTCTGCGTGAACAATCCCTGAAAGAGATCAAAGGCGTTGAGTGGATACCGGGCTGGGGGCAGGCACGTATTGAGTCAATGGTAGAAAACCGTCCGGATTGGTGTATCTCCCGTCAGCGTACATGGGGCGTACCAATGTCCTTGTTCCTGCACAAAGAAACGCAGGAACTGCATCCACGTACACAAGAGTTGATCGAAGAAGTTGCCAAGCGTGTTGAAGTTGGTGGTATTCAAGCATGGTGGGATCTGGATACCGCAGAATTACTGGGCGCTGACGCCGCTGATTACGTCAAGGCACCGGATACGCTGGATGTTTGGTTTGATTCAGGAAGCACTCACTCCTCTGTTGTCGACGCTCGTCCAGAGTTCCACGGCAACTCAGCCGATATTTATCTGGAAGGCTCCGATCAGCACCGCGGCTGGTTCATGTCCTCATTAATGCTGTCTACAGCGATTAAGGGCAAAGCACCTTACCGCCAAGTTCTGACTCATGGATTCACGGTGGATGAACAGGGACGCAAAATGTCCAAATCCATCGGTAATACCGTCAGCCCGCAAGATGTGATGAACAAACTGGGTGCAGATATTCTGCGCCTGTGGGTGGCATCCACTGACTATTCTGGTGAAATTGCGGTTTCTGACGAAATCCTGAAACGCTCTGCTGATGCGTATCGCCGTATTCGTAACACCGCTCGTTTCCTGCTGGCAAACCTGAATGGTTTTGACCCGGAACAACATATGGTGAAAGCGGAAGATATGGTCGCGCTGGATCGTTGGGCGGTAGGCCGTGCTCAGGCAGCACAGGCTGACATCCTCAAATGCTATGACGAATATGATTTCCATTCCGTCGTTCAACGTTTGATGCAGTTCTGCTCCGTAGAAATGGGTTCATTCTATCTGGATATCATTAAAGACCGTCAGTATACCGCGAAGAGCGACGGTCTGGCGCGTCGTAGCTGCCAGAGCGCCTTGTTCCATATCGCAGAAGCACTGGTTCGCTGGATAGCGCCGATCCTTTCCTTCACCGCTGATGAAGTCTGGAATGAACTGCCGGGCAACCGCGCCCAGTATGTCTTTACTGAAGAGTGGTATGACGGGCTGTTTGGTCTGGCAGATGGCGAAGATATGAACGATACTTTCTGGGCTGAATTGCTGGAAGTACGTGGTGAAGTGAACAAAGTTCTGGAACAGGCTCGTGCTGATAAACATATCCGCAGTTCACTGGAAGCCGCAGTTACCCTCTATGCTGACGAATCGCTGGTAGAAAAACTCAACAAACTTTCTGACGAATTGCGTTTTGTCCTGCTGACTTCTCAGGTAGAAGTTGCCACTTATACTACAGCGGGTGACGATGCACAGCAGAGTGAACTTAAAGGCTTGAAAATTGCTTTCCGCAAAGCGGATGGAGAAAAATGCCCACGTTGCTGGCACTATGCTAAAAATGTGGGGCTGGTGGCGGAACATGCAGAACTTTGCGGCCGCTGTGTGACTAACGTTGCCGGTAACGGTGAAGAGCGTAAATTTGCCTGATGAATAAACCCATTTGTTCCACTGGTCTTCGCTGGCTTTGGCTGGTTGTAGTGGTATTGATACTGGATTTAGGAAGCAAACAGTTAGTGTTGCAGAATTTCACACTATATGAATCCACGCCATTGATACCTTATTTCAATCTGACTTATGCTCAGAATCCGGGGGCTGCGTTCAGTTTTCTCGCTGATAAGGGCGGCTGGCAGCGCTGGTTCTTTGCATTGGTGGCTATCATCATTTCTGCTGTACTGCTGGTGATGATGTACCGCTCTAGTGCCAAGCAGAAACTGAGTAATGCTGCTTACGCCTTAGTGATTGGTGGGGCATTGGGGAATTTGTTCGATCGGCTGGTACATGGTTTTGTTGTCGATTTCATCGACTTTTACGTCGGGGAATGGCACTGGCCCACTTTTAATATTGCAGATTCTGCGATCTGTATCGGGGCGGCTTTCATCATCATAGAGAGCTTTATCAGCCCGGATGACAAGAAAACAGCATCGAAATCACAATAAGAAATCAGCCCCGGTCAACGGTACTGGGGCTGATAATTTCATCTATACCCAATCAGTTTTAATGGGTATACGTGTAATCATTTTTGAGTAATAGGTGTGAGCAATATGTCAACGCAGGTGCAAGTGCACAGTGCAGTTTTATTACACTTCACATTAAAGCTGGATGATGGCTCAACGGCAGACTCGACTTACAGTCAAGGTAAGCCTGCATTATTCCGCTTGGGTGATGGCAGCCTCTCCGCGCCATTGGAACAGCAGCTTCTTGGCTTGAACGTGGGTGATAAACATCAATTCACGCTGGCGGGTGAAGCCATTTTCGGCAAACCCAACCCTGATTTGGTGCAATACTTTACACCCCGTGATTTTGCCGACGCCGGTATTCCTGAAGTAGGAACCATCATGCTATTTACTGCTATGAATGGCAGTGAAATGCCGGGTTTAGTCAAAGAAGTGGCTGAAGGTTCCATCATCGTTGATTTTAACCATCCGCTGGCTGACCAAAACATCACTTTTGACATTGAAGTGTTGGAGATTGACCCTCAGTTGGAGGAAAATCATGCAAATATTGCTGGCTAATCCCCGTGGTTTCTGTGCTGGTGTTGATCGTGCCATCAGCATCGTTGAACGTGCGTTGGAACTGTATGGCGCACCGATTTATGTTCGTCATGAAGTGGTTCACAATCGTTATGTGGTTGACAATCTCAGGGAACGTGGCGCTATTTTCATTGAAAACATTGCAGAAGTCCCTGATGGTGCGATCCTGATCTTCTCAGCACATGGTGTTTCTCAGGCTATTCGTGCGGAAGCCCGCTCCCGTAATTTAACCATGCTGTTTGATGCTACTTGCCCACTGGTGACAAAAGTGCATATGGAAGTGGCACGGGCGAGTCGTAAAGGCAAAGAAGCGATTCTGATCGGTCATGCAGGCCATCCTGAAGTGGAAGGCACGATGGGACAATACAATAACCCTGAAGGCGGCATGTATCTGGTGGAATCACCGGCAGATGTGTGGAAACTGCAAGTTAAGGATGAAAATAACCTCTGCTTTATGACCCAGACGACGCTTTCTGTGGACGACACATCAGAAGTGATCGATGCGCTGAATGCACGTTTTCCGAACATTGTTGGCCCACGCAAAGATGATATCTGTTATGCCACGACTAACCGTCAGGAAGCGGTTCGTGACTTGGCATCAGGCGCCGATGTGGTCTTGGTGGTCGGCTCGAAAAATTCATCAAATTCAAACCGTCTGGCTGAACTGGCACAGCGGGTAGGTAAACCTGCTTATTTGATTGATTCGGCGGATGATATCAAATCAGAGTGGATCAAAGGTGTGGACGCCATTGGCGTAACTGCGGGAGCATCGGCTCCGGATATCTTAGTTCAGCAGGTTATTGAACGTTTAAGAGCCTTTGGTGCGGATATCGTCACCGAACTGCATGGACGTGAAGAGAATATTGTCTTTGAAGTGCCAAAAGAATTGAGAGTTGAGGTAAAAGAAGTTAATTAAATTTATTTTAATTAATATTCTTCCCAAAATATTAAAGGGTCTACCATAATCAACTTACTTTATTCATGGTAGACCTTCATACTCTATAGAGTGTATAACCTGTGGCTTATCATGATATGGCTGCTGTTTAGCATTTTTTATAACACTCTTCCTGATCTCTGTTTTTCTAATGGTTAGCCTCTAATGCTGGTGCTGCCAGTCCTCGCCAGTTAAGCTGTTAAACAATTTGCTTTATCACCTCAATTAAAAACGATTTATAGCGAGGACTTTATGGCTGATACAGATATTCGCGTTGCTGTTGTAGGTGCAGGTGGCCGTATGGGGCGTCATCTCATTCAGGCAGCCCAGCAGTTGGATGGCGCTACGCTCGGTGCGGCGCTGGAGCGTTCAGGTTCTTCATTAGTGGGAACAGATGCGGGAGAATTGGCAGGTATCGGCAAGAATGGTATTACCGTCAGTGATGATTTGCATGATGTTATTGAGCATTTTGATGTCCTGATCGATTTTACCCGACCAGAAGGTACACTCGCTTACCTCGCAATCTGCCGCCAGTATCGCAAGGCAATAGTCATCGGCACGACAGGGTTTGATGACGCAGGTAAACAGGCGATTGAAGACGCTTCTCGTGATATTCCTATCGTTTTTGCCGCTAATTTCAGTGTCGGTGTTAATCTGGTGCTGAAACTACTGGAAAAAGCAGCCACAGTGATGGGGGAGTATACAGATATCGAAATCATTGAAGCTCATCATCGTCACAAAGTGGATGCTCCGTCAGGAACAGCGCTGGCAATGGGGGAATCTATCGCCCATGCTTTAGGGCGTGATCTTAAAACCTGTGGGGTCTATGCCCGTGAAGGCCATACTGGTGAGCGTGACCCGAAAAGCATCGGATTTGCGACGGTGAGGGCGGGCGATATCGTTGGAGAGCATACCGCAATTTTTGCGGACATTGGTGAGCGTGTAGAAATAAGTCACAAAGCTTCAAGCCGTATGACCTTTGCTAATGGAGCTATTAAAGCTGCAATATGGTTGAATGCGAAAAACAATGACCTTTATGATATGAAAGATGTCCTTAACCTTAAAAATTTATAATTATTTGTGTTTATAACTAATTGTAATTACGTAATTATTTTTGTGTAATTACGTAATTTTTCGATTTATTTGGTTTTTATTATGATAGCCTGAATTTTTATTCGTTTTTATAGTGATAATTTGACTTTTTGTTACTTTTTTTCCATTGAAATGGAAAAGCCACACTGTTTTTCTGTTTTAAAATTTTATTTCATATTAATCGACTGTTTTAACCTACTTTTTTGTTCTTTTCAGGTGTATTCACTCAATGTAGGGCTGAGGTTTGTAAAAAAGCTAATGAAAAAGGTATTTTTTGTAGACAATCCCCTCTCTCGTCATTAAAATGCGCGCAATTTGCCAAAATTTTGACAAAAATCATCAATTGGCATTGATTCAAAGGATTATTTCTGAATTAATATGCATCGGATGCGACTTGTTATTCATTCTGGAGGGCGTTTTGATTAAGTCAGCTATATTGGTTCTCGAAGATGGAACCCAATTTCATGGTCGCGCCATAGGTGTAGAGGGTGTGGCTGTTGGAGAAGTGGTCTTCAATACCTCAATAACCGGATATCAAGAAATACTTACCGACCCTTCCTATTCCCGCCAAATTGTTACTCTTACTTATCCCCATATTGGTAATACCGGCATCAATGCCGCTGATGAAGAATCCCCCGCCATCCAAGCCCAAGGTCTGGTCATTCGCGATTTGCCTTTAGTGACCAGCAATTTCCGCAGTGAAGAAAATCTGTCTGATTACCTGAAACGCCACAACATTGTTGCCATTGCTGATATTGATACACGCAAGCTGACCCGCCTGTTACGGGAAAAAGGTGCTCAGAACGGCTGTATCATTGCGGGTAATGAGGCAGATGCTCAAGTTGCTCTGGAAAAAGCGAAAGCTTTCCCTGGTTTGAAAGGCATGGATCTGGCGAAAGAAGTCACCACCGAACAATCTTACCCGTGGTTACAGGGAAGCTGGACATTGGCAGATGGGCTACCGGAAGTTTGCAAAGAGCAAGAATTACCGTATCACATTGTGGCTTATGATTTTGGTGTCAAACGTAACATCCTACGCATGTTGGTGGATCGTGGCTGTCGCGTAACGGTTGTTCCTGCCCAAACCCCCGCGGATGAAGTGCTGAAAATGGCACCGGATGGCATTTTCCTGTCTAATGGCCCCGGCGATCCAGAGCCTTGTGACTATGCTATTGAAGCAATTCAGGCTTTCTTGAATACCGAGATCCCAGTATTTGGTATCTGTTTGGGGCATCAGTTACTGGCGCTCGCCAGTGGCGCAAAAACGGTGAAAATGAAATTTGGTCATCACGGCGGCAACCATCCTGTTAAGGACTTGGAGAACAATGTCGTCATGATCACAGCACAAAATCACGGTTTCGCTGTTGATGAAAGCACCTTACCAACGAATCTGCGTGTGACTCATAAGTCACTATTTGACGGCACACTGCAAGGTATCCATCGCACTGACAAACCTGCATTCAGTTTTCAGGGGCATCCTGAAGCAAGTCCTGGCCCACATGAAGCCGCTTCACTGTTCGACCATTTCATTGAATTGATTGAACAGCATCGTCAGAACCACGTTCAGAACACCAAGTAATCAGGAGCAGAAGAAAAATGGCAAAACGTACTGATATTAAAAGTATCCTGATCTTGGGTGCGGGTCCGATTGTTATCGGTCAGGCTTGTGAATTTGACTATTCCGGCGCTCAGGCTTGTAAAGCGTTGCGGGAAGAAGGCTATCGCGTCATTCTGGTGAACTCCAACCCTGCAACCATCATGACCGATCCGGAAATGGCGGATGCGACCTATATCGAGCCAATCCATTGGGAAGTGGTACGCAAAATTATTGAAAAAGAGCGTCCAGACGCAATTTTGCCAACCATGGGCGGGCAAACTGCCCTGAACTGTGCACTGGAACTGGAACGTCAGGGCGTACTGACAGAATTTAGCGTGACCATGATTGGTGCAACCGCTGACGCGATTGATAAAGCAGAAGATCGTCAGCGTTTTGACAAAGCGATGAAAAAAATCGGGCTGGATACTGCGCGTTCTGGTATCGCCCACACGATGGAAGAAGCGCTGGCAGTGGCAGAAGACGTTGGCTTCCCTTGTATCATTCGTCCTTCTTTCACTATGGGCGGAAGCGGCGGCGGTATTGCTTATAACCGTGAAGAATTTGAAGAAATCTGTGAGCGCGGTCTGGATCTTTCCCCAACCAACGAATTATTGATCGATGAATCATTGATTGGCTGGAAAGAGTATGAAATGGAAGTGGTGCGGGATAAAAATGACAACTGTATCATCATCTGTTCGATTGAAAATTTCGATCCAATGGGTATCCATACGGGTGACTCTATCACCGTAGCGCCAGCACAAACACTGACTGACAAAGAATACCAGATCATGCGTAACGCTTCGATGGCGGTACTGCGTGAGATTGGTGTAGAAACTGGCGGCTCGAACGTTCAATTTTCAGTGAACCCGAAAAATGGTCGTTTGATTGTGATTGAGATGAACCCACGCGTATCTCGTTCATCTGCGCTGGCTTCCAAGGCGACGGGCTTCCCGATCGCAAAAATTGCGGCAAAACTGGCAGTGGGTTATACCCTTGATGAATTAATGAATGACATCACGGGTGGCCGTACACCGGCATCTTTCGAGCCTTCTATCGATTATGTCGTTACCAAGATCCCGCGTTTCAACTTTGAAAAATTTGCTGGCAGCAATGACCGCCTGACAACTCAGATGAAGTCTGTCGGTGAAGTGATGGCGATTGGCCGTACTTTCCAGGAATCCATGCAGAAAGCGCTGCGTGGTCTGGAGGTCGGCGTGACCGGGTTCGATCCTAAAGTCAATCTGGATGATCCACAGTCACTGACCAAGATCCGCAGCGAATTGAAAAGCGCTGGCGCTGAACGCATCTGGTATGTCGCCGATGCTTTCCGCGCGGGTATGTCTATTGATGGCGTTTTCAACCTGACTAACATTGATCGCTGGTTCTTGGTACAGATTGAAGAACTGGTGCGTTTGGAAGAGCAGGTGGAAGAACAGGGCATTAATGGCCTGACGTTTGATTTCCTGCGTCATCTTAAGCGCAAAGGCTTTGCGGATGCACATTTGGCGAAACTGGTCGGCGTATCTGGCAAAGAGATCCGCAAATTACGTCACGATTACAACTTGTATCCGGTTTATAAACGTGTTGATACTTGTGCGGCAGAATTTTCGACCGATACCGCTTACATGTACTCCACGTATGAAGACGAATGTGAATCCAACCCGAACCATGACAAGCCGAAGATCATGGTATTGGGTGGTGGCCCGAACCGTATCGGGCAAGGCATTGAATTTGATTACTGCTGTGTACATGCGTCACTGGCACTGCGTGAAGACGGTTACGAAACCATCATGGTGAACTGTAACCCAGAAACTGTTTCAACGGATTACGACACTTCCGACCGTCTCTATTTTGAACCCGTGACACTGGAAGACGTGCTGGAAATCGTCCGTGTTGAAAAGCCAACCGGTGTGATCGTCCAGTATGGCGGCCAGACGCCATTGAAACTGGCGCGTGAGTTGGAAGCGGCCGGTGTGCCGATTATCGGCACCAGCCCGGATGCTATTGACCGTGCAGAAGACCGTGAACGTTTCCAGCAGGCTGTCAATCGTCTCGGTTTGAAACAACCTGCGAACGCTACCGTCTCCACCATCGAACAGGCGGTTGAGAAAGGTAATGGGCTTGGCTATCCGCTGGTGGTTCGTCCATCTTACGTGCTGGGTGGACGTGCGATGGAAATTGTCTATGACGAAACTGACCTGCGTCGTTACTTCCAGAATGCAGTCAGCGTATCCAATGACGCTCCCGTATTGCTGGATCGCTTCCTTGATGATGCGGTTGAAGTCGATGTTGATGCTATCTGTGATGGTGAGCGTGTCTTGATTGGCGGTATCATGGAGCATATCGAACAGGCAGGGGTTCACTCCGGCGACTCAGCGTGTTCACTACCAGCTTACACGTTGAGTCAGGAAATTCAGGACGTGATGCGCCAGCAAGTTGAAAAACTGGCTTTTGAATTGCGTGTCCGTGGTCTGATGAACGTGCAGTTTGCAGTGAAAAATAACGAAGTGTACCTGATTGAAGTGAACCCGCGTGCGGCACGTACCGTTCCTTTTGTTTCCAAAGCGACCGGTCTGCCGTTGGCAAAAGTAGCTGCACGGGTGATGGCGGGTCAATCTCTGCTGAAACAGGGCGTCACTAAGGAAATTATTCCTCCGTACTACTCTGTAAAAGAAGTGGTTCTGCCGTTCAATAAATTTCTGGGTGTTGACCCCATTTTGGGACCGGAAATGCGTTCTACAGGTGAAGTTATGGGTGTTGGCCGCACTTTCGCTGAAGCCTTCTCCAAAGCGATGCTGGGCAGTAGCTCCACGATGGGCAAGCACGGCCGTGCCCTGTTGTCTGTACGTGAAGAAGATAAAGAGCGCGTTGTTGATTTGGCCGCTAAACTGCTCAAACAGGGCTTTGAACTGGATGCGACCCACGGTACAGCGATTGTGTTGGGTGAGGCGGGGATCAACCCACGTCTGGTGAACAAAGTTCATGAAGGGCGTCCGCATATTCAGGATAGAATCAAAAACGGTGAATATAACTATATCGTTAATACCACCGCAGGCCGTCAGGCCATTGAAGATTCAAAACTGCTGCGTCGTAGCGCACTGCAATATAAAGTGCATTATGACACCACCCTGAATGGTGGTTTTGCGACTACCATGGCACTCAGTGCAGATCCCACTGAGCAGGTGATTTCTGTACAGGAAATGCACGCAAAAATCACAGGATAAAATACCGTCAGCTTTGACAGTATCCTGCTGAAAAAACGGCTTCCCCAAAGTTGATTATTCAACGAGCAGGGAAGCCGTTTTTTTTAATCAATCCTTGAATGGTCATCATAAGATTCCCTGCCAAAATACAATCTGAAGCAGATGGAATAGATCATGCCATGTAACAGTGCAATTACGATAGAACCGTAAGCGACAATATTGGGAATGGAAACGCTGACAATCGGAACTCTATCAAAGCGAAATATATACATATGAACAGCTATCGCAACTACCGTCAACATAATGCCAGAGACATTCTGATGAACATGATTTGATAATAGGAACCGTTTCACCAAAAAGAAAAAAGGGATCAGCATTAATAAAGAAATCATGATGTAAGTCATTATTATTTGCCTTAAATATTATTTAAGTTTAACGTTGTGAATATTAATATAAGTTACTATCATGAAGGACGCATTTTTTATGCATGTTACTTATATTAATGTTATTTGAAGTAATAAAATAATCCTAGACCAGATAATATAAATAAATAATCAACATGGTTACTATTTATAATATCGATTTATCTAATGATTTTTGGTGTTTGAACGGCAGTTTATTCGTGAGGTGCGGATGAACATTTGCATGGCCTGAGCTCTATTTTTGCGAGTTCAGGCCTTATATGGATTAAACAATGGGATATTTATTCAAGTGAATCTTATCCGTATTGATATTATTTGACGTGATCGCCAGTATAAATATCGGGGTTTGGCCCTATTCGTTTGCCAATATCCAATTCAGCCATAGCCGTCAAATCTTCTTTTTCCAACCTGAAATCAAATACGTCAAAGTTCTCTTTAATACGAGAAGGCGTGACAGATTTAGGAATGACAATCATGCCGCAGTCAAGGTGCCAGCGAATCACGATTTGTGCAGGAGTTTTTTCATATTTAATGGCCAGATGTTGAACCAATGGGTTGTCAAAGACGCCTTTTCCGCCTTGTGACAATGGGCTCCAGGATTCAGTTGTAATATGGTGAGTTGCATTCCACGAATGCAGTTGTCTTTGCTGCATCAGAGGGTGCAATTCGATTTGGTTGATAGCAGGAATGACGCTCGTTTCTGACATCAAGTTCTGTAAGTGTTCAATGTGAAAATTACATACACCAATACTACGAGCCAGACCGGATTCTTTCAGTTCAATAAGCTGTTTCCAGGCTTCAACATATTGATCCTGATGGGGAACAGGCCAGTGAAGTAAATAGAGATTGATGTAATCCAGTTGCAGCTTATCCAAACTTTCTTCTAATGCCGCTTTGGCATCTTGGTGGCGATCATTCCAGAGTTTAGTGGTGACGAAAATTTCTTCACGCGGAATATCGATTTCCTTTAATGCTTTGCCGACTCCGCTTTCGTTGTGATAAATCGCCGCAGTATCAATGGAACGATAGCCAACCTCCAGGGCAGTGTGAATAGCTTTAACAACTTGCTCATTACTCGTTTGCCAAACGCCAAGTCCCAATTGTGGCATAAGATTCCCATCAACGAGCTTAATAATTGTCTGCTGATCCATTTTTTATCTCCTTTAGGTTACGTCACTTTTGGATCGAGTATAACGACTTCGGGATAAATAAAACGTGATTCAAGGTATTGTTTATTATCAGTTTAATGACGATTGACAACCAAAATAATGTTAGTGAAATAGGTAAATACTTTGCTATGTCGACAATATTTTAAATAAAGGTAAGCGACAAGTATGCTTACTTACTTTTTTTTTGATGATGTCTTTTTGTGACGCCAGTACATCAACAGAGAAGCGAAAAGCCCGCTGAACAACAGAATGATAGGCAGGATCATCAAAATATTCATGACCAGATCCTGATGTGCTTTGACGAAGGGGATCTGATTCAAGATATAGCCAAAACTCACGATAATCATGACCCATAAGAAGCCACTTAACCAATTAAAAAATTGAAAACGTTTATTATTTAGACCAGAAATACCGGCAAATGTTGGCAGGAGAGTGCGGACAAAGGCCAAAAAGCGCCCGACAAGTAAAGCGGACAAACCATGTTTAGCAAACAACACGTGGGCACGCTCGCGATATTGGACAGGAAGCTGGGCAAGCCAGTTTTTGACAATTCGAGTATGGCCGAGCCAGCGCCCCTGTAAGTAACCCAGCCAGCATCCCAGACTGGCGGCGATGGTCAGCAATATAACCGTAGGGATGAAGCTCATGACGCCTTTGGCAATCAGGGCACCAGAAAGTACCAGCAGGGTATCGCCGGGTAAAAAAGCGGCTGGCAGTAAGCCGTTTTCCAGAACCAGAGTGACAAAGAGGACACCATAAATAATCCAGATAACCTCGGGATTGGCGAGTTGGGTAAAATCATGTTGCCAGAGCGCATGCACGATCTCGCTTAATATTTCCATTATCTATCCTGTAATTTCTGCGAGTCATTAAAAATACATGCCAACCAGTGTACCGGAAAAACGCGGAAGGGGAGTTGATTTGATTCAGCATCGAGTTTGATTCAGTTTAAGAGAGAGGAAATCAACCGTGGCTATCTGCAACAGAAAGACAGCCATGATTTTTGTAAAGATTTCTGGAGTACGGTCTTTTGGGGCTAAAGGGGTGCAATACGGGCAAAACCGGCTGCAAGATCGTCAATCAGGTCTTGTGGGTTTTCCAATCCGATATGCACGCGAAATAATGTTCCCGTCTTTTTGAGGGGATCGTATCGACGCAGCGAAGTGAGCATGTCAGGCTGAATACCCAGAATCAGGGATTCAAATCCGCCCCATGAAAATGCCATTTTGAAATGATGTAAATTATCCAGATACTCAGCGAATTGCTGAGGGGTCAGTTCGACCTTCAGCAGGAAGGAAAATAACCCGCTGGCGCCGGTGAAATCACGCTGGAAATAATGATGCCCCGGACAAGAAGGCAAAGCGGGGTGATAAACTTCGGCAACTTCTGGCCGCTGGGCGAGCCATTTGGCGATGTGCAGGCTGCTCTCTTCATGATGTTTTAAGCGAATTGCCAGCGTACGTAATCCACGGGTTGCGGTATAAACTGTATCGGGATCGGCAATTTGACCCAGTAGATACGAACTTTCTCTGAGTTGATCCCAGCAGCGTGCATTAGCGACCGCCGTCCCCAGCATGCCGTCTGAATGACCAATGATATATTTTGTGGCCGATTGGATGGAAATATCGATGCCAAAATCCAGCGCTTTAAAGAGAATGCCGGCCGCCCATGTATTATCGATGATAATGACAATCTCAGGATTGATCTGGCGGATAGTACGCACGATGGACGGAATATCCTGCACTTCCATGGTGAGAGAGCCGGGGGATTCAAGAAAAACGACTTTTGTGTTTGGCTTAATCAGTGATGCGATCCCTTCTCCGATCATCGGGTCAAAATAATCGGTAGAAATGCCCATCTTTTTGAGGATGTGATTACAGAAATCTTGCGTCGGCTCATAAGCACTCCCTGTCAGCAGAACATGATCGCCAGTTGCCACAAAGGCCAGAATCGAATGGGTGATCGCTGCTGCGCCGGAAGGATACAGAGCACAGCCTGCACCGCCTTCTAGCTCCGTCATCGCTTCCTGAAAGGCGAAATGAGTCAGAGTGCCACGGCGTCCATAGAATAACTCACTCTTAGCCCGGTTTTTCAACGCATGTTTCAGGTCTTCGACGGTGTCGAAAATGATGGATGAAGTGCGTTGAATGAGGGGATTGACAGCACCCTGAGTATATTTTTTCTTTCTGCCTGTACTGACCAATAAGGTCTCCAGTTTCTTTTCGGTCATATAAGTTCCCTTCGCTGCCGGTCGCTGATTGTTCAATTAATGGTTAGCAACTTAAAAGATTTAGGACAGTTTGTGCAAAGAGATTCGAACAACTTGACGAAAATTCAAGGTGATCTGAAATGGGAACAGAAGAACACTTTGATAAAATTATTCCTTTAATGATCACTTTTTTGTCAAATAGTAATGATAATTACTATCAAATCGCTCAATGTCTGATATCATTTGCGTCGGACTTTTCCCTCTCGTAATGAGAAGCCTGATTCAGGGCATATTAGGATTAGCAAGATGCGTAAATGCAATTTATTGCTAAGTAACAGAATTCATAAGAAAGAGAGTAAGGCTAACTGATGCGTAATTTGACAGCTTCTATTCTATTGGCACTCGGATTAACCGGTTCAGCATGGGCTGATACAGTACCAGTCACAACGGCTACTTCGCCAGAAAATCAGGCAGCCGTTCAGGTAGCCGCTCCGGCAACACCAGCACCAGCATCTTCTGGCGCTCTGCAGGTAGATGTTCCAAAAACTGAAGCACAGCAAGCGGGTGAACCGAAGGCTGCTGCCCAGAAAGCGGATGCTCAACCCGCGGCTGAAACGAAATCTACCGAACCTGTGGACGAATCTGAAAGTCTATCCAGTGGTTTTGCAACGGATCTTTCCGTCTGGGGCATGTATCAAAATGCTGATGCGGTAGTAAAAACCGTTATGTTGGGGTTGGTGATCGCTTCTGTCATTACATGGGCGCTCTTTTTCTCCAAAGGTACTGAACTTTTAATTGCTCGTCGCCGTTTACGCAAGGAACAATGGGCATTGGCAGATGCAGCCAATCTGGATGTGGCAGCGAAAATTGCTTCAGATTTCGGTAAGCAAAGTATCAGCCGTCTGTTGTTGAGTGAAGCTCAGTCTGAACGCGCTCTGTCTGCGGCAAGCACTGACAAAGCAGGCACCAAAGAACGTACTTCATTCCGCATGGAGCGTGCGGTTGCTGCAATCAGCCGCCACATGGGGCGTGGTAACGGCTATCTGGCGACTATTGGTGCTATTTCACCGTTTGTCGGCCTGTTCGGTACAGTGTGGGGGATTATGAACAGCTTCATCGGTATCGCTCACTCACAGACCACTAACTTGGCCGTTGTTGCTCCGGGTATCGCAGAAGCATTGCTGGCGACCGCACTGGGTCTGGTGGCAGCAATCCCAGCGGTAGTTATCTATAACATTTTTGCCCGTGTTATTTCGTCATACCGTGGTCAAGTAGGGGATATGGCGGCACAGGCAATTCTGTTGCTGGGTCGTGATCTTGATCTGGCTGACAGCAAAGTAGAAAAAGCAGAAGCAAGGTAATCAATTATGGCAATACGTCTTAATGAAGATTTGGACGATGGCGGTGAATTGCATGAGATTAACGTCACGCCATTTATTGATGTGATGTTGGTGCTGCTGATTATTTTCATGGTGGCAGCACCCTTGGCAACAGTAGATATTAAGGTAGATTTACCGGCATCGTCAGCTAAACCACAACCGCGACCAGAGAAACCCGTCTTTCTGACCGTGAAAGCGGATCATCAGTTATATGTCGGTGAACAATTGATTGAGCGTGACAATCTATCTTCAGTATTGGATCAGACAACTCAGTCCAATAAAGAAACCACGATTTTCTTCCAGGCGGATAAGACGGTGGATTATGAAACCTTGATGAGTGTGATGGATTCCCTGCGTAAAGCGGGCTATCTCAAAGTTGGCTTGGTAGGAATGGAAGCCGTTGCCGCTCAATAAGTTTCATTAGCGCCTTATCTGAAAATGAAATTAAACTGCCCGGATAGTGATATCGGGCAGTTTAATTTTTTATCCAGAATTAAGATTAAGTCATCATAACTCTTATATTATGAGAATTTATTGGTTATTAAATTAATATTTAAAATAAACTATTTTGGATATATTTATAATAAATAATCATTAAATAATAACTTAACCATTACCATTTGCCCAATAAAATTAGACTTTATATAAAAACAGGCTTGTTGAAAATACTAAATATAGACTTGAGTTATTTTTTATTAGAAAAATTATCCCATATCCTTATATCGAGGTATTTATTTACTCCTCACTTATATTATATCCACTTTAACTATATGGAAAAATGTGAGTTATAACCATCATTATAATATGGTATAAAACCTCCAGAAGTTTAATTATTATAAAATAATCTAAGAATTTCAGTTAAATAAAATATAAATAAATATAGTTTTATTTATATTGAAGCACTTATTTAGTAAAAATAAACAAAATATAGCTAACTGATTAAGATATATTTTTGGATTAAAATACTGCCTTTTCTCATTAACGGCAACTTAAATACTCATTTAATTACATATTGAAATAAAATTATTTCCAGATGGAAAAATACAAGGGTATATTAATTCTCAATTAAGGTAACTCATGAAGAAACAATACTAACTTAACTGTTATGGATATTGATGTGCTTTGTTTTTATCTTAATGTATTGAAAATTTGCATTTAAATAATCATCATTAATGGAGAACGATATGTCATTAAGTCAGTTTTCAGCAGAAAGTACGATAAATGGAGCAGAGCTTCCCGCCATCACCTTAAAATTATTGGCGAGCCAAATCGACGGTGCAGCCCGTCCTGGTGGAATATTTACTAAAGAAGACCTTATTAGTATTAAATTATATGTTAAACACAGTTTGTCACTCCCTTTTACTCTGGAAACCGTAAAGCGTTATATCGGTTACAATGATATTGATATCGCTGGATTGAAACCCGCAGATATTACCGATTTGTTTAAAGAAATTCATAACCATGCACTTAGCTGGAGCGGCGTGGAAGAGAATGTTCAGCAGCAGAGTATCAATCTGGAAAGCGCGGGAAAACAAATTACCGGAACGGGAGAAGATATAATCAGCATTATTAATGAGATGCCGATTATTCAACGTGTAAAAACAAAGCTGGGAGATTTAACAGAGAAGCAATTGGCTGAAATAACTTATACCAATGACGATAAAGAGATATCAGTCGAATTGGGGAATATCCTCAATAGCATGGCGAAAGATATTGAGAGTCAACAGGTAAAAACTCAACAGGTAAAAACAGCGGTATCTGATTTTAAGCGCACACTGATTGGTGGTACGTTATCAAATGGCAAGAATGCTGATGGGTTGCAGCCACAGGTCAATAATAAGAAAAAACTGATGGAAGATAATAATCTTTCTGCCACGATCAAAGATTTGAATGAGAAAATTACTGAGAAAAACAACGAAATTGAGCAACTTAAAAAAGACTACGATAAATTCGTTGGTTTGTCATTTTCTGGTGCACCGGGCGGTATTATCGGGCTGGCTATTACCGGCGGCATTTTTGGTGACAAAGCGGAAAAAGCCCGTAAACGGAAAAATGCACTGATTGATGAAGTCAGCGGTTTGCAAGATCAAGTTGAAGGTAAAAGCGCATTACAAAAGTCTATTCAAAAATTGGTCTTACAGTTTGGTGACATTGATATCCGTATGCTGGATGCGGAAGTTGCTCTGAATCACTTGGATTTTATGTGGAGCAATATGCTGACTCAAATTAATACGTCTAAGGATAAGTTTGCCGAAATTAATGATGCGCTGAAACTCACTTCTTTCGTGACAGCATTTAAACAAGTGATTAGTCCTTGGAAAGAAGTTCAAGGTTCTGCTGCGCAATTAGTTAAAACTTTCGATGAAGCCTTGGCAGAATATAAAAAGCTCAATAGCTAATCTCCTCCCAGAATTGCTTATAAAATAACAAGGAACTGTAAAATGTCTGAAAATATCATCTCAAAAAAAGAAACCGTGTATCCGGAAATCAATATAAAAGCCCTGAATCAAGCGGTAAATAATATCTGGCGTCTGGCGCAACGACAAACATCGGGTATTGCAATTATCGAGGAGAAAACCAAGCGGATAAGTCTTTATTGCCGTGATTTCGATGAAGCTGTACGCAGTTCTCTATCGCAATTGGAACCAACTCTAAAACAATTGGCTACGCAAGAATATTTTCAAACGATTACTGAAATTGATGAGGCTTTGGCAGCCCCCGATCTGAATGATGACGATCGTAATGCTCTGCTGGAAGAACGCGAGCAATTGATTCAGCATTTGGCGAAAGATGTCGATCAGGTTATTTCCAATGTCCGTGATGAAACGAATCAACTGACTGGCAAAATTAATGACATTCGCAATATGGTGATTTCAGAGCGGCTGGGAGATCTTCTGACGCAAGCTCAATCACAAAAAACGGAATTGCAGAGCGCTATCGAGCAGAAATCCGCAGAACAAAATAAACTGGATGCGGCTCGGGCTAAAATTATCGAAAGTCAGGATGTTATCCGCCAGAATAATATTGCGGATATGTTTAAAGATTTTATCCCCAGCGCCAGCGACATCGATAAATTGGATTTCACCCAGCCTAAAAAAGAAGCCATCAAACAGGCGATTAAACAAGGTGTGGAGATAGCCAGAAAAATACTGGGCAAAGTCTCCGAAGGGCTGAAATATGCGGAGCTGGCTGATGCCAGAGTTAAACTCAGTGATCAAATAGATCAGTTGACCAAAGAATCTGACACGCTGAAGACCACGTTACGGGAAACAGAGCAACGTCTTGCTGGCATAACAGACACGATACAAATCGATGAAGAGCGCACAACCTTCCTCGCTGAAGCGGTCAAACTGGAACAAACGTGGAATTTATTCGCTAATCAACTACGAAATTTATCGGGCAACCAAATCAATCAGGAGGATTTAACCAGCCTGATCAACAGCCAACTGGATTTCCTTGGTAATCTGGCATCGCAATACAATATGTTGAAATAAAAGATGTTGAAATAAAAAATATTTCTTCATCGGACGGTAAGAACAGGGCTGAGAACAGGATTTCTCAGCCTTTTTTCTGCATGAACGTCTGTATTTTGGCGGAAGCCTGGTCATGTATTAAATGGTTAGTTGCTGTGATATGCTTCCGGCTTTTTAAGGATGAAGTATGGCCAAAGTTGATGTCTATTGCCGTTATTGCCACAAATCAGAACAGGTCAAAGGACATGGGAAAGGAAATGGCGGACATCCTCGTTATCGCTGTTATAGCTGCTGTAAGGTCTTTCAGTTGGCGTATACCTATCAGGCCTGCAAACCCGGCGTTAAAGAACAGATTGTCGATATCGCGATGAATAACGGGGGAATTCGTGACACCGCTCGGATCCTGAAAGTCGCCACCGCCACCGTCATGAAAACATTAAAAACCTCAGACCCCGAAACGTAACGACACTTCCCCTTGCGGAATGTGGCATCCAGATTGTCTGTGAAATCGACGAGCAATGGTCGTTTGTCGGCAATAAGAAAAACCAACGCTGGCTTTGGTATGCTTGGGAACCCCGCCTGAAGCGAATAGTGGCTCATGTTTTTGGCGATCGCAGTCGAAAAACGTTAGACAAGCTGCTTACCCTCTTATCTTCCTTTACTATTCGGTTTTACTGCACGGATGACTATGTTGTTTATGACCCACTTCCCGAGGAAGAGCACTTGACTGGAAAGGCGTTTACTCAGCGTATAGAGAGAACGAATTTAACGCATCGTACCCGAATCAAAAGGCTGAATAGAAAAACCATTGGGTATTCAAAATCGGAAGAAATGCACGATAAAGTGATAGGAACCTTTATTGAACGTGAACATTATTTTTAATACCTAATCTAATCATTTAATACATGACCGGAAGCCTGCCATTGAGAGGCACTCACTTCATCATCACTAATATGAATATAAGGATCAGGGAAGATGTCGGCGACTTCAGAAATTAATCTATCGGCAAACTGATGAACTTGTGAATTGCTCGGATCAAGTGTGGTTTTGTGAACTCCCCATTGGGGAATCTGGGCATTTTATTGGCGATGATGATTTTGATGGTGGGAAACGGAGAGGCAACGGAATGGACTGCACTGGAAGAAGGAAGGTGGTTATTGGGTGGCAAGAGGAAAAGTAATTTATTTAATTTAATATTAATTATGTAAAATATAACAATAAGAAACTATATAAATAATTTTAGTTATGATTTCTTGTTGTTAATATTGAAATTGTAATTTAAAAGGATTGTTGGTTTTATTTTGTTTATTTTACTTTGATTATGTCAAATAATATTAATGTTAAGTGTTATTTGAATGCTTTATGTTTTGTTTTTTTGCTGTTGATTAATTATTTTTTCTTAACGTAATTGATGTGATTCTATAATGAATAAATCATTTTATTTATCATGAATGTGAATAGACAGCATGTTAATTTGCGGCTAGTCTTATTTTTATTATTACTGAAACGTTTTTTGTTTGTCATTGATCTGATTTTTTATAAATGTGGTGATTTATAAAAATCTCTCCGTATCAATCAACTCTATTGGATGTATTTATGGTGTTTGATGTCTGGCTGAGAATCAGCAGATTTTTTTCGATGGGAAACAAAGATACGTTTTAGTTTTAGTATCGTGATACCGGTATTCATTAAAGTTGAGTAGGAGCTGAGTTATGAGCATATATGGTTGTGGAGAAAGGAGCGAACCTGCTCATTCTTATCCGGAGCAGGGAAGTGATTCTCAGAATGGGGATTATGCCGCTGTGGCAGGTAAAAAAAACAGACAATTTCATGCAGACATTCCGCAAAACAGCAATCAGCCTATTATCATCCACCACTACTATCACCATAATGGTGATGTGCATCATCATTACCACGGCAACGAACAAATGCCAGAATTTGATGTGCCTGTGTCTGACCGTTGCCAAAAGCAGATGCTGCAAATTGAACTGGACGTATTAAGCCAGAATAATCACATTGCAGAGTGCAACCGCCGGTACTTTATCCTCCACCATATTTTGGCGCTGAATCTGATAGCTAGCCCAGGCTCAGGTAAAACAACACTACTGATGGCCACACTGAATAGATTACGGAATAAAGTTACCTGTGCTGCTATTAAGGGGGATCAGCAGACGAGCCATGATGCTGACCGTATTCGAGCTGTGGGAATTCAGGCCGTCCAGGTGAATAAAGGGAAGGAATGTTACCTTGATGCCGAAATGGTTCGTGAAGCTATCCGGCAATTGAAGCCGGCCGAACACAGTTTGTTATTTATTGAGAATGTCGGGAATTTAGTTTGCCCAGCCAGTTTTGATCTTGGCGAGCAGCATAAAATTGTTATGTTGTCTGTCACTGAAGGAGAAGATAAGCCGTTAAAATATCCGATGATGTTTGCTGAAGCTGAATTGATGATCATCAACAAGGTCGATCTCCTGCCTTATCTCAATATTGAATTGGAGGCCTGTATTCAAGCCGCCCGCTGTATTAATCCCGATATCGATGTGATTGCACTGTCTGCGTCCACAGGAGAAGGGATTGATCAATGGTTATCATGGCTGGAAGCCCGCTTGTCTGCTTGATTCCGTTCTATCAGAAAATGCAGATTAGCTGGGAAATGAGCGCTGAGAGCATTGATATTTCAGCGCCAATGGCGTTATTGCCATAAGAATACATTAATAAGTAAAAAAGCGTTATTTCTTTACCAAACTCAGTTCAAGCAACGTTATTGCTGCTGCAAGGTGAGGGGTAATATCTGTTTCTGGCAGAGGTGGGATGATACCCAGAACCATTTGTCTGAGTGGTTCTGCAATAACCATTGAAAGGATTAATTCGCTGATAATATTATAGTTAAATTTCCTCAGTAACCCTTTTTGATATTGGTTCTCCAGCCAATTGGCCAAAATTATTTTGTCTCTTTCAAATACACTTTTTTGATATTTTTTTAGTAGCACTTCCCGAAAAGGGAAATCAGATTGCAGTAATTTGAATAATCCCACAGAATCTGTAGACAGTAATTTCTGAGCTATTTCTCTCAAATATTTTTCTAATAATTTTATTGCCTGTTTAAAACTGCTGGCATCTTTCTCAAAAGTAGGAGTACAGCTATCTGTCCAGCGCAGTACAATTTGCTCAAGCAAGTCTTCTCGATTTTTGACAAAGCGATAGAGTGTTTTTTTTGCAATACCAGCTTTTTGGGCAACCACATCCATCGTGGTCGTAATATAGCCTTGGGTAAAAAGGAGAGAAAGAGTGACATCATGAATTTTCTGGCGTATTTCTTGTTCAGGAATTGTAGGGCGACCTCGTGGGCGTGGATATTTTTTTTCCATTTTTAGCACCTTATAAATTGTTAATATTTGTACTTTATTGGCGTGATCCTATTAAAAACAAACATTACACATTTGCATAAAAATGAACTTAAATCAAATTTCACCGAATACAGAACTTACAGCCAGTTGTCAATGATATCAAAGACGCTTACTACGGCATCTATCGTAATTAGCAATGAGAAAATAGATTGATTAATGACGGAGCTTACTTTTTATTACTTTCTTTATTATTTATAACTTACTGTTTTTAATAACTTATCATCATAATTAATGCTACTTTCTGATTGAATTTATACCTGCTATGTGATTTCCTTCACAGGATGGCATTTTTTGTTAATTTTTGTTAGCAAATCGTTATTTTGGATCTTAGTATCGTTATCGCTTGTTACAAATTTAACTTTAGAGTAACAGAAGCGTGTAAAACTCTGCCCACCTAAATGGTTTCTTTCAGAGAAAGTATTTCTTAGAAAGTTGATTTATTGGTAGTGGCTAAATAAATAACAATATTAATGAGGATTATGATGATGATAAAACACAACGCAATGGTAATGGCAATTCCGGTTCTCCTCATCGCTGGCACAGTAAATGCTGCTGAAATTTATAATAAAGACGGTAATAAAATTGATTTATATGGCAAGGCTGATGTTCAGCATTATTTTGCCAAATCAGGGAATAAAAAGGATGGTGATAATTCTGTCGCTCGTCTGGGGATCAAAGGAGAAACCCAGATTACGGATCAGTTGACGGGGTTCGGGCGTTGGGAATATAACATGGGTGCAAGCGGGTCTGAAACCGAAGGTGCTAAGAATAACAGAACGCGTCTGGCTTTCGCCGGGTTGAAATTCGGCAAGTACGGCTCACTGGATTATGGGCGTAACTATGGTGTGGTATATGACACCAACGCATGGACGGATGAATTGCCATTCTTTGGGGGTGATTCCATAGCTGCGACCGATAATTTCTGGATGGGGCGTTCGACAGGGTTATTAACGTACCGTAATACTGACTTTTTCGGATTGGTGGACGGGCTTAAGTTTGCCCTGCAATACCAGACTAAAAATGACAGCAACACCATTAATGGCCGTGATGATATTTTGAGACAAAATGGGGATGGTTTTGGTCTTTCCAGCTCCTATGATTTCGGTAATGGTATCAGTGTGGCCGCATCATATGGCAACTCTAACCGAACTTCCGCACAAAAAAATGGGACTGATAAAACGAAGGTTGTCGCCAAAGGGAATAATACTGAAGCATGGCTGATGTCTGTAAAATATGACAAAAACAATGTGTATCTGGCCGCTATGTATGGTGAAGGCCGTAATTTAACCCGATTTGGTAAACTCGATAATTATGTTTTGTTCGCAAATAAAACACAAAATATCGAACTGACCGCTCAGTATCAGTTTGATTTTGGTCTGCGTCCATCAATAGGCTATGTTTATTCGAAAGGCAAAGATTTGGGTGGAGACAGTGAGACTAACGTGCTGGCTGCTAAAAGCTCTGAAGATTTAGTGAATTACGTCTCTGTCGGTGCTTACTATAATTTTAACAAAAATATGGGCACTTATGCTGAATATAAAATCAATTTGATGAAAGACAATGACTTTACCAAAAAAGTGAACATCAATACGGATAATGTTCTGGGGGTTGGTTTAGTTTATCGATTCTGATTTTATCAGCCAGATTTAATATCTGGCTGCATGATTATCATTTTGTTACTTCCCGTATTCACATAATCAGTGAATACGGGAAAACAGAAAAAATTACCTTTCTGCTTCACCGCCCAACGCATCAATAGTGTTTTTGATAAGCGCACTTAATTCGCCCGTCATTAAGATAAAATCCGCGTCGAATCGTTGAGCAACATCTTCACGGTCGATATCGTCATTTTGATCACGCAGTGTTTCGCTGAATTTGATGCGTTTGAAAGAACCATCATCTGACAGCATGAATTGAATACGTTCTTCCCAATCCAATGCCAGTTTAGTGACGAATTTGCCAGATTCAATATGTGTCGCAATTTCGTCAGACACCAATGCCTGTTTTTTACAGCGGATCACGCCACCTTCTTCCAGAATGGCTTTTAACTCAGCTTCATCCATCAAGGCATAACCGGCGGGTAAATCGCCTGAACGAACCCACTCGGTTAGGGTCAATTCAATAGGGTCGGTGAATGTGAGGGGAACGACTGGCAGTGATCCCAGCGTTTTTCTCAGTAATGCCAGATTATCTTCAGCGCGCTTTGCACTGGCTGCGTCAACAATAATCAGATTGTTGACCGTATCTATCCAGATGTACGTCTGATTGAAACGGCTGAATGCCCTTGGCAGCAGAGTGTGGATCACTTCATCTTTCAGTGAGTCTTTCTCTGTTTTTTTCAGTTTACGGTGCTGCTCACCTTCCAGACGGGCAATTTTGGCCTGTAGTTCCTGTTTTATCACCGGAGAAGGCAGCATTTTTTCTTCTTTGCGCGAACAGATGAGGATCTGATTACCTGTGGCATGAGTGAGCGTTTCACCGTGAGCGCCCATCGGAGGAACCCAGCCTGTCTTCATCATATCTTGACTACCGCATGGGGTGAACGCCAATGAGCTTAACTGTTCTTCCAGTTCATCCGCAGAAAGTGATATTTCTCGGTTTAAACGGTAAATCATTAAATTTTTGAACCATAACATGCAGCTACCCCATATTTTTGCGCATCGTGACAAAGAACATCTTAAAACGTAAGGGGCATAATAACGAATCATGTGACGAAGCCCTAGAACTTCATCAATTTCAGAGCATAAAGAGTGGCTATAACGCTTGATTGTCAGTGCGGCTCAGGCAATGATTATGCAGCAACACAATTTAGTCAGCTCTGAATAACGATAGAAAACGATAGAAATAGAAAAAGGTAAGCTATGCGTATAGGTATTGATCTCGGCGGAACCAAGATTGAAGTGATCGCATTGGGCGATCAGGGTGAAGAATTGTTTCGTAAACGGGTGGATACGCCCCGCAACGATTATCAGCAAACACTGGTAGCGATTGCCGGGCTGATTGCCGATGCTGAACAGACCACTGGCCAGAGGGGAACGGTGGGTATTGGCATCCCCGGAGCCATTTCTCCTTTTACCGGAAAAGTGAAAAATGCCAACTCAGTCTGGATGAATGGGCAGATCCTGGATAAGGATCTTTCTGCCTTGCTGGGGCGTGAAGTGCGGGTCGCCAACGATGCAAACTGTCTGGCAGTGTCGGAAGCGACTGATGGAGCCGCAGCAGGTAAACCAATGGTGTTTGCCGTCATTATTGGAACGGGCTGTGGTTCAGGTATTGCTTTTGATGGCAAGGTACATGCGGGGGGAAATGGTCTGGCAGGGGAATGGGGACATAACCCGTTACCGTGGATGGACGAGGAAGATCGGGCATATCAAGAAGAAGTCCGTTGTTTCTGTGGTAAACCGGGATGTACCGAAATGTTTGTGTCGGGAACGGGATTCATGACGGATTACTTCCGCTTAAGCGGGGTTCGTAAGAAAGGTCATGAAATCATGGAAGCGCTGGTACAGGGGGATGAGATAGCTGAGTTGGCTATACGCCGTTATGAAAGACGTCTGGCACGGGCGCTGGCACAAGTTATTAATTTACTTGATCCTGATGTCATTGTGCTGGGAGGTGGCATGAGTAACGTCGATCGCCTTTACCAGACCTTACCAGATTTAGTTCAAGAGTGGGTTTTTGGTGGGGAGTGTGCAACGCCGATCAAAAAAGCACTGCATGGTGACTCCAGTGGGGTACGAGGTGCGGCTTGGCTGTGGCCTCATAAATAACCATCTACTCCGGTAATCAACGCAGGTAGCGGCATGAATTAAACATGTCGCTATCAATATCAGGTCATATATCTCTTTCATCAACCCACTGCATTTTTCCATCAGGATAATCGGGAAACTCACCTTCCAGTGCTGCCTCTTTAATTTTGTCTTAAGATTCATCCTAAATCACAAAAAAATACCTTTTCATAATAGTGATGTATTTCGCACTTGAAGCTTTCTTACTCCTCGGGGGCGAGGAGTAAGAAAGTGATCTGGCATTTTGAAAAATCATTTATATATTTAAATTTTATTTTTATGTTACGGATGATTCCGTCAATTAATACATTTAAATTACTTATGACGTATGTCATTATAATAATGAAAAGATATTTATTTGACTGTTAATTTTATTATTTGACTTTAAATTCATTAACTCTTTAAGTCGTAAATAAAGATAAATATATTAAGTTTCCGGATGATCATAAAAATGGAGTAAAACAAATTCCTTTATTTGTCATCAGTTGATAAAAAATGTTTTTGTGAATATCTTCACGAAAAAATCGTGACGGGGATTTATTATCTCTAATATATTGCGACTCTATCTCGCGATAGGGAGGCATTCTACCCGAAAGAAAATCAAATTATTAAACTTAATATTTTGAGAGTGTCTTATTATGAAAAATATGAAATCGTTAGCAGCTTTAATAGGTTTATTAGTTATTTTTGGCAGTGTTAATTCCGCCACTGTATACAATGACAAGGGAACTCAGATGGAACTGAATGGGCAGTTCCGTTTAAAAGCGCAGGTAACCAGCCAGGATCGTGATATCAGAATGCTCGATGATGGCAGCCGTATTGGTATCTCAGGCAGCCACGAGCTCACCAAAGCTATTAAAGTCTTTGGCAAAATGAAATGGGGTTCTGATACCCAGAAAACCAATAGTGATAACTATGAAACCAGCTTTGATATGTTTAACCGTGTCGGTTATCTCGGTTTTTCTCATCGGGATTATGGTCAGATCCAATTTGGCCGAACTTATAAAAACAGACTTATACGGTTGGTGTAGATAAACGTTTTGCCGTTTCTAAGTACAATAACCTGATCCTGTTTGTTGAAATGGCATATGATGATGCCCGTAGTGACAATCCGGTTTACAAAGATAAAAAACAAACCATTTTGGAAACAGGAGCACGTTTGTATTTCTAGACAAAATGTTATGGGAAGAGCCAATTAACCGGCTCTTCCACATCATTCAATAGAGGGGGTACATGATGAAGAATGTGTTGAAGATTTCAACATTGGCAATGCTGGTGGCATTCAATGTGAATGCTGCAACAGTCGATTTACGTGTTATGGAAACATCGGATATCCACAGCAATCTGATTGATTTCGATTACTTTAAAAATAAACCTACTGAGCAATTTGGTCTGGTTCGTACCGCGAACTTAATCAAAGCAGCCAAAGCTGAAGCAACCAACGCGGTTCTGGTTGATAACGGTGACCTGATTCAAGGCAGTCCGCTGGCAGATTATATGGCGGCAAAAGGCCTTAAAAAAGGTGATGTCCATCCTGCCCACAAACTGATGAATACCATGGGCTATACCGTGGGTAACTTTGGTAACCACGAGTTCAACTTTGGTCTGGATTACCTGAAACAGGCCATCGCAGGTGCCAAATTCCCTTATATTAATGCCAATATCATGGATGCCAAGACAGGCAAAAACTACTTTACGCCTTATATTATTGTTGATACCCCAGTCAAAGATCGTGAAGGCAAAGAACACACCATTAAGATCGGCTATATCGGCTTTGTGCCACCTCAAATCACTATTTGGGATAAAGCAAATCTGGATGGCAAAGTGGTGGTCAACGATATCACCGAGACTGCGAAAAAATTAGTCCCTCAAATGAAAAAAGAAGGGGCAGACTTGATTGTCGCCATCCCTCATTCTGGCTTTTCCCAAGAGCCTTACAAAGCGATGGCGGAAAACTCCGTTTACTATTTGAGTGAAGTTTCCGGTATTAACGCCATCATGTTCGGTCATTCCCACGGTGTCTTCCCGAGTCAGGAATATGCTGGCATCAAGGGCGTCGATGTTGCCAATGGAACAGTCAATGGCATTCCTGCCGTAATGCCGGGTCAGTGGGGAGATCACTTGGGCGTTGTTGATCTGGTGATCAATAACGACAGCGGCGAATGGAAAACGGAATCAGCTAAGGCGGAAGCGCGCCCAATTTACGACAAAGCCCACAAAAAAGCGCGGGTTGAGCGGGATAACAAACTGGCTGCCATTATTGAGAAAGAGGACGAAGGAACCCGTAAGTTCGTTGGCAAATTTATCGGTAAAGCCTCTGCGGATATGTATAGCTATCTGGCTCTGATCCAGAGCGATCCGACCGTTCAGATCGTCAATGATGCCCAGATTGATTACACCAAGCGTTTTATTCAGGGAGATCCTGATCTGGCCGATCTGCCGGTATTAGCTGCCGCAGCGCCATTTAAAGTGGGTGGACGCAAAAATGCGCCGGCTGATTTTGTCGAAGTAGAAAAAGGGGATCAGACTTTCCGTAACGCTGCCGACCTGTATCTCTATCCGAATACCCTGGTGGTAGTGAAAGCGAGCGGCGCTGACGTCGTTCAATGGCTGGAATGTTCAGCGGGGATGTATAACCAAATTGATCCGAACTCGGCCAAACCGCAAAATTTACTGAACTGGAATGGCTTCCGTACTTATAACTTCGATACCATCAGCGGCGTTGATTATAAAATAGATCTGACCCAGCCTGCGAAATATGATACCGACTGCCAGCTTCTCAACAAAGAGGCGAATCGAATCAAAGATGTGACCTATCAGGGTAAACCTATTGATCCGAAAGCGACTTTCTTGATTGCAACCAATAACTACCGTAGTTACGGCGGTAAATTTGCGGGTACGGGTGATAACCATATCGCCTTCGCTTCACCCGATGAAAACCGCACTATTCTGGCCTCCTACATTTCCCGAATCACCAAAGAGAAGGGCATAGTATCAACGCAGGCTGAAAACAACTGGTCATTCCTGCCTATCAAGACGGATAAAAAACTGGATGTGCGCTTTGAAACGTCTCCAACCGAGAAAGCTGCAATATTCATCAAATCGCACGCTCAATATCCTGTGAAATACCTGAAAAATGATGATGTTGGTTTTGCTGTCTATCAAATTGATCTGACAGAGAAGAAATAAACCCTGATCTGACTGGAACCTGCCCTGTGGGGCAGGCTGATTGTTATCATTGATAAAGGATTTCTCACTATGCGTTTTTTTAAACTATTGCCTATTGTTCTGGCATTGACGGCGGCGGGATGTGCAACTAAACCTGCTGATGACACAGCAAATAGAGTTGATGTTCGGGTACTGGCCTTGAATGACTTTCATGGCGCCCTGAAAGCACCCGGTGCAAATCAGCCGGGGGGTATCGAACATATGGCAACGCTACTGAAAGAACTGAAGCAAGAGAATCCGAATAATATCGTGGTTGCTGCGGGTGACATGATAGGCGCCAGCCCGCTGCTATCTTCTATGTTTCATGACGAGCCGAGCATTGAAGCTCTGTCCCTTGCTGTCTGCCTATGAAAAAATTGCCACTCCGCTGGCAAACAGCGTGATCGGCAAACTGGAAAGCAGTCTGACTCAACAGACAACCCGTGGTGGCGAATCCTCGTTGGGTAAAGTCATTGCTGACGCTCACTTATTCACCACCGCGCCAAAAAAGGCGGGGGGAGCGCAACTTGCGTTTGTGAATAGCGGTGGTATCCGCGCCCCGATGGATGCCGGCGATGTGACGTACAACGCAATTTATACCGTTCAGCCGTTTTCAAATATACTGGTGACCAAGACATTGACTGGCGAGCAGATCAAACGTCTGCTGGAACAGCAGTGGGATCGTTCACGGCCACAGGTTCTGGCGATATCTCACAGTTTCGAATACGCATGGGATAGCTCAAAACCCGTGGGGAACCGTGTCATGTTCAGTTCGATGAAAATCAATGGTAAGCCTGTAGACTTAAAAGCGAAATATCGCGTGGCGGCCAATGAATATCTGGCAACGGGGGGCAGTAATTTCTCTGTATTTAAAGAGGGAACAAATTCTGTTTACAGCGTCCCTGATATAGAAGCTATCGTTAACTACTTCGCTAAAAAGTCTCCGATTATTTATCCAAAACAGGATCGTATCGTTGATATAAATAGAAAATAATGTGACCTCAGTAAGAGATAACGAAAATTACTGTAGATAAAACAGGCAAATCAAAGATACTGTAAGTATCGTGCTGATTCTGATAATTAAGAGCAACGCTACTTATCTGGCGTTGCTTTTTACGTTACGTGTAAGCAGCTCTGACGGAGTTTAGGTAAATTAAACAGGTGAATTACACGAAGGCATTAACTGTAATAGCCATGATCATTAAGGTAATAGTGATATATGTAATATTTATTAATAATAATCAAAATATCTATGGAGAATATCAATATGCAGAATTTTATGGTGAGCTTAATAAAAAATAAAGTTGCTAAAGCATTAACCTGTATTGTGAGTCTTATACTAGGGAGTGTAACTTACTCTTATGCAGCCATTATTCCTTCTGGTACACAATTAGCCGATAAACAAGAAATCACGCGTAATAATTTTTCAGAACCCGTCTCTTTAGACCCTCATAAATCCGACAGCAGCAGTGAATTTGATATTCTGCGTGATTTTTTTGAACGGATGGTGGCTATCGATAAAGAAGATAAAATTATTCCTGCTTTAGCTGAACGTTGGGAAACCAACGATAATAAAACGTGGGTTTTCCATTTAAGAAAAGGTATTAAATGGTCAGATGGTTCACCCATCACTGCTCATGATGTGGTTTTCTCTTGGCGGCGAATGGTTACGCCTGACATTATTTCTCCTTATGGTAGCTATTTGGTTCAGGCAACTGTGGTGAATGCATATGATGTGTTATCGGGCAAGAAAAAACCCGAAGAACTCGGTGTGAAAGCACTGGATGATGCAACCATAGAAGTCACTTTGGGAAGGCCAAAAGCGGATTTATTACAAATGATAGCGCATCCGGTAATGTCTCCCATTAGTGAAAAGGTTGTCAAAAAATATGGGAATAAATGGACACAACCCGAATTTTTTGTCAGCAACGGGCCTTTTAAACTCTCTGAGTGGATAGTGAATGAAAAAATTGTGGGTGTCAGAAATCCTTACTATTGGGATGATAAGCATACGGTGATTAACAAAGTCACCTATCTGCCACTGTCAGACTATAAAGCTGACCTCAATCGTTATATGGCAGGAGAGCTTGATATATCCAACGGTGGCCCATCGGATTTCTTTCCAACACTCAAAAAGAAGTTTGGCGATCAATTCCATATTTCGCCCATAATGAGCGTTTATTATTATCTTTTTAATACGCAAAAACCGCCATTTAATGATGTTCGGGTCAGGCAAGCACTGACTTTAGCGTTGGACAGAGCTATTATTACTGACAAGGTATTGGGGAATGGGCAAAAACCCGCTTTCGATGTAGTTTATCCCGGTAGTGGGGGAATTTTTTTAAAACATCCTGATTATGCCTCATGGACACAAGAACAGCGTGTTGCAAAAGCCAAAGCGTTACTGAATGAAGCCGGTTTTAATGAAAATAACCCGCTCAAATTTACCTTGTTGTATAACACGTCAGATACCCATAAAAAAATTGCCATTGCAGCCAGTTCGATGTGGAAAAAGAACCTCGGTGTTGAAGTTGTTTTACAAAACCAAGAAAGCAAATCATTGTACGATACCATGTCTCAAGGAAATTTTGAGGTTGTCAAATACGCATGGAATGCGGATTATAATAGCCCGACATCTTTTTTAGATATTTTTACCACAGGAAATACCAATAATATACCGCAATATAGTAATAAAAAATTTGATCAATGGGTATTAAAGGCGGATGAAACCAACGACAAAATATATTATCAGCGGGCACTTGATATCCTCACTCAAGATTCACCTGCCATTCCTGTTTATTATTATGTTCGCACTAAATTAGTAAAACCTTATGTTGGCGGGGTTCATATTAGCCCGTTAGGGGATGTTCCAACAAAAGATTTGTATATTATTAAACACTAGATTTTATCGAAAATAAGAGCCTGGTTAAACAGACTGTTATTACATGAATAGATTAATTTAAGTCGTAATTACAATAAAATGGTAATGTGATGTAATAAAAAATAATGACAATAATGGAGATGATAAAAATGAAAGATATCATGACTAAGTTTATAAAAAATAAAACAACCAAAATACTCACCTGCTCTATAGCGATTATATTGGCAAATATCGCGCAATCTCATGCAGCAGTAGTTCCGCCCGGAACCCAGTTAGCCGATAAACAGGAAATTGTGCGTAATAATGGTTCATTTCCTGCCTCTTTGGATGTGCATAAAGTTGAAAGTAATGTTGAGTTGAATATTATCCATGATTTTTTTGATGGTTTGGTTTACACCGATAGCACAGGCAATATTGTGCCCAGATTAGCGGAAAGCTGGGAAACGAAGGATAACCAGACTTGGATCTTCCATATCAGAAAAGGCAGCAAATGGTCTGATGGTTCACCGATTACGGCTCACGATGTGGTTTTTAGCTGGCAACGCTTACTTGATCCAGAGATAGGATCTCCTTATAGCAGTTACCTCGGCTCCGCTTTTGTGGTTAATGCAAACGACATACTGTCAGGTAAGAAGAAAAAACAAGAGCTGGGTGTAAAAGCGACGGATGATTTTACCTTGGAAGTCAAATTAGAGAAGCCTGTCGCTTATTTATTGCAGATGTTGACTCACCCGACTTTGGTGCCTATCAGTGAAAAAGCCGTTAAAAAATATGGTGATAAATGGATGCAGCCAGACGTTTTTGTTTCTAGTGGCGCTTTTAAACTGTCTGAATGGAAAGTGAATGAAAACGTGGTTGGTGTCAGAAACCCTCAGTACTGGGATGATAAGAACACTGTAATCAATAAAGTAACTTATCTTTCTGTTGTATCAGAAAAAGCAGATTTAAACCGCTATCTCGCAGGCGAAATTGATATCACCCAGTCTATTGCATTGGATTCCTTTGCGTCATTAAAGAAAAAATTGGGCGATCAGGTTCATATTGCTCCCATGTTGAGTACTTACTATTACGTCTTCAATACTAAAAAGCCGCCATTTGATGATGTCAGGGTGAGGCAGGCATTAAGTTTAGCCGTAGATAGAGACGTTATTGCTGATAAAGTATTGGGACAGGGTCAACGACCTGCCTATGATATTATTCCGCCAAATACGGGGGGATTCAATTTAGTACCACCTGAAGCTGCCTCTTGGACACAAGAACAACGTATTAAAAAAGCTAGAGAATTATTGAATGAAGCGGGCTTTAATCAAGATAATCCACTGCAATTTAACCTGCTTTATAATACAAGAGAAGCGCATAAGAAAATTGCTATAGCCGTTACTTCAATGTGGAAAAAACATCTTGGTGTTCAAGCCAACTTGCAAAATCAAGAATGGAAGGTGATGTTAGATAATATGCATCAAAATAAGTTTGATGTTGTCAGATACGCATGGACTGCGGATTATAATAGCCCTATGTCTTTCTTGGATACGTTCATCACAGGAAGTAGTCATAACATACCCTTATATGAAAATAGCGATTTTGATCAGATGGTGATTAAAGCAGGTGAAACCAATGATATAATCTATTATCAAAAAGCTATGAATATTTTCACCAATGATATGCCAATCATTCCTATCTACTATTACGTTAGTAATAAATTGGTAAAACCGTATGTCGGTGGGATTTACATTAATCCAATGGATTATATTTCCACAAAAGATTTGTATATAATTAAACATTAGATAAAATATATTATAAATATAATTATGGAGAATAATATGAAAAAAAATAAAATAGAGTTAATAACGAAAAAAATAATTAAATCATTATCCTGTTCTATCGTTATTATTATGGGAAATATGACTTTATCCCATGCTGCGGTTGTCCCACCGGGTACGCAACTGGCTGATAAACAGGAAATTGTGCGTAATAATGGTTCAGAACCCGCATCTCTGGATGTACATAAAGTAGAAAGCGATACTGAATTTAATATTATTCATGATTTTTTTGATGGTTTGGTTTACACGGATAATAAAGGTGACATCATACCAAAACTGGCAACAAGTTGGGAGACGAAAGATAATCAAACTTGGATTTTTCATTTAAGAAAAGGCGCTAAATGGTCTGATGGTTCACCCATTACCGCGCATGATGTGGTATTTAGCTGGCAGCGCCTGCTTAATCCTCAAATGGGTTCTCCTTATGGCAGTTATCTGGTTAATGCCACTGTAGTTAACGCGAATGATATACTTACAGGTAAGAAGCAAGCGGAAGATTTGGGTATAAAAGCGCTGGATGATTTTACGCTGGAAGTGAAGTTAGACCGGCCAGTAGGAGACTTTTTACAGATGCTGGCTCACCCGGTTATGGTGATTGTTAGTGAAAAAGCAATTAAAAAATATGGCGATAAATGGACAAAACCTGAGTATTTTGTCGGTAGCGGGCCATTTAAATTATCAGAATGGGTCGTTAATGAAAAAGTCATCGGTGTCAGAAATCCCCATTATTGGGATGATAAAAATACGGTTATTAATAAAGTGACTTATCTTCCTCTCTCTTCAGATAAAGCAGATCTAAACCGTTATTTGGCAGGAGAAATTGATATCACTCTGACTATTCCATTGGAATCCTTCGCATCATTAAAGAAAAACTCAGGTGAACAAATTTATATTTCTCCAAGGCTGGGCGTCTATTATTATGAATTTAATATACAAAAGCCCCCCTTCAATGATGTTAGAGTCAGGCAGGCACTGAGTCTGGCTGTGGATAGGGACATTATCGCCAATAAAGTCTTGGGACAAGGCCAAAAACCTGCTTATACACTCCTTCCACCGAAAACCGGTGGCTTTGATTTCCAACAGCCTGATTATGCATCCTGGACACAAAACCAGCGGATTGAAAAAGCCAAATCATTGCTGAATGAAGCCGGATTTAATCAAAATAATCCTCTCAGATTTAACTTACTTTATAACACCTCAGAAGCGCATAAGAAAATTGCCATTGCGGTCAGCTCTATGTGGAAAAAGAATCTTGGTGTCGATGCAGTGTTGCAGAATCAAGAATGGAAAGTTATGTTGGATAATAAATATCAAGGGAAGTTTGATGTTGCCAGATATGGATGGGTTGGCGATTACAACAGCCCGATGAGTTTTTTAAATATTTTCATGTCAGATAGTACGCAAAATTCATCAAAATATTCTAATAAAGATTTAGATGAACTGGTTATAAAATCAGGGGAGACGAATAAAAAAGATTATTATCAACAGGCTATGGATATTTTCACTAACGACTCGCCGGTTATTACTGTTTATTATTATATCAATGCAAAAATGGTAAAGCCTTATCTAGGTGGGGTTTATATTGATCCAAGAGGTTATGTCTCGACAAAAGACCTTTATATCATTAAGCATTAAATGAGAGTGAATATTTTTCCACGAAGGATTTAAGTTAAATGTAAAAATAAATACGATGATGGAGAGTGAAATATGAATAAAATCACAATAAACAAAAAGATAAAAATACTTTCTTGTGCTATTGCGATGATGTTGGGAAATATTGCATTGTCCCATGCTGCGGTTGTTCTTGATGGTATAAAATTGGCCTCTAAGCAGGAGGTTGTGCGTAATAATGGGGCAGAACCTGCTTCATTAGATGTACACAAAGTTTCAAGTGATGTTGAATTCAATATCATTCATGATTTTTTTGATGGGCTGGTTTATACCGACAGAAAAGGTCATATAGAGCCGAGATTGGCAGAGCGTTGGGAAACCCGTGATAATAAAACATGGGTTTTCCATCTTAGGAAAGATATTAAATGGTCAGATGGCGCACCAATCACTGCTAATGATATCGTGTTTAGTTGGCGGCGCCTGGTTGATCCCGATATTGTTTCTCCTTACGGTAGTTATCTTGAGAATGCGGCGATTGTAAATGCAAATGATGTGCTCAGAGGCAAGAAGAAAGGTGAGGAGCTTGGAGTAAAAGCATTGGATGATGTGACCTTAGAAGTCAGTCTAGATAAACCGATGGGGGATTTTTTACAGATATTGACCCATCCTGTTATGGTTCCGCTCAATGAAAAAGTGATTAAAAAATATGGCAATAAATGGACAAGGCCGGAATCTTTTGTCGGTAGCGGGCCATTTAAATTGTCAGAATGGGTCGTTAATGAAAAAGTCATCGGTGTCAGAAATCCCCATTATTGGGATGATAAAAATACGGTTATTAATAAAGTGACTTATCTTCCTCTCTCTTCAGATAAAGCAGATCTAAACCGTTATTTGGCAGGAGAAATTGATATTACCAACACTATTCCATTGGATTCTTTTGAATCACTCAAGAATACAATGAACGATCAAATCTATATCTCTCCTCAAACAGGCGTTTATTTTTACGAAATTAATAATAAAAAACCACCGTTTGATAATATGAAGGTGAGGCAGGCACTGAATTTAGCTGTAGATAGAGAGGTGATTGTTAAGAAGATATTGGGGCAAGGGCAGAAGCCGGCTTATACGATTGTTCCTCCCAATGTTGGAGGGTTTAAATTTACAGAACCTGATTATGCTTCATGGACTCAGGCTCGGCGAATTGAAAAAGCTAAAACATTATTGAATGAGGCCGGATTTAATCAGAATAATCCGCTCAGATTTAACTTAATTTATAACACCTCAGAAGCGCATAAGAAAATTGCCATTGCGGTTAGCTCGATGTGGAAAAAAAACCTCGGTGTTGATGCGGTTTTGCAGAATCAAGAATGGAAAGTGATGCTTGATAATATGCATCAAGGTAAATTCGATGTTATCAGAAGAGCATGGATTGCCGATTATAATAGCCCTATGACATTTTTAAGTATGTTTATGTCAGGGCAAGTTAAAAATACTTCACTATATGAAAATAATAATTACGATGCTTTAATAAAAAAAGCAGGAGAGACTAATGATAAGTTGTATTATCAGCAAGGATTAGATGTCATTACCACAGATTCACCGGTCATTCCTATTTATTATTATATTAATGCGAAAATGGTAAAGCCTTATGTTGGTGGGTTTTATGTCAACCCGATGGGGTATATTTCGACAAAAAAAATATATATTATCCAGCATTGAATTCATCAAGGAACCATAGCCTGTGTTAACAGGCTATGGTTGTGAAAATTAATTTTTATAGTAGAAAATGGGGCTGCAAAATCAGGAGCGGAAAGCCATGTTGGATTATATGCAACAGGGAAAATTTTAATTGGTCAGAGATACATGGATTGCCGATTATAATAGTCCGATGGCTTTTTTAAGTATTTTTATTATAACCCCTAATAATACGCCACTATATTCAAATAAAGTTTTTGATCATCTGGTTAAAAAAGCCAGTGAAATGAATGATAAACAATTTTATTAGCAATCGCTTGATGTGATGATTAAAGACATTCCTGTTATTCCAATTTATTAAATCGATGAGAGGCATATGAGGTGATACTCACCTCTATACCTGTATTTTAGGAGAATATTATTATAGTGCTTTATCATATACACACCATACGCATCAATAAATTTATATTTTAAATCAACGTGTTATAATTTAAACCCGAAATTCTGATGCCAGTCTACTGACCCCCAAGCCATTCACTTTTTCCACTTTGATCTGAACAGGAATGCGTTCTTTCATTGCTTCAACATGGCTGATGACTCCTATTGTTTTTCCTGACGCATTCAAGTGATCCAATGCATCCAGAGCGATATCAAGGGTTTCCGGATCAAGTGTGCCAAAGCCTTCATCAAGGAATAGGGATTCTATCTGGGTTTTGTTACTCACGAGATCAGACAGCGCCAGTGCGAGTGCCAGGCTGACGAGGAAGCTTTCGCCACCAGAGAGGGTTTTGGTATCCCGAACGGCATCTGCTTGCCAGGTATCGACGATTTGCAATTCCAGCCCTCCATCATCTTTGCGTTGCAAATCGTAGCGCCCATGTAATTTTTCCAGTCGAATATTCGCCAGATGGACTAAATGATCCAGAGTTAATCCTTGAGCAAACCGGCGGAATTTAGCACCGTCTGCGGAACCAATCAGGTTATTGAGGTAACTCCAATCATCATAGTTTTGTTGTAAGTGGGAAATTTGTGTCAGAAGTGTTTGTTGTTTTTGCCGACGCATAGCATCACTGTTCAGTATGGTTTTGACTTCACCTTGCTGTTGATTGTTACGTTTCAATTCTTCACTAATGTTAGCTAATATCACGGATACTTGCGTCGGTTCATATTGTTCAAGTAATTGGGGCTGTGTTTCAGCATGTCGCTGTAAGGCGGTTTCTGATTCATGGTGCCGTGTTTTGGCTTGCAAATGATACTGTGTAAGTTGTTCTTGCAATTGTTGCAGCTTTTCCCGTTGTTCAGGTTCCAGTAGGGCCTGTTCAAAGGCAGATTGATCGGCAAATCCCTGTTGTTCCAATCCGCTTTGGAAAGCGCTGGCGGTAAGTTTGCATTGTGTTTCGGCGGTATTGCTGTTTCTTTCAATTTCACTAACTGCACCAGTGAGTTGGTTCATCACGTTTTGTCGCTGTTGCAGGTGTGAAGTAGCCTGTTTGTACGCGATGTCCAGCTCATTAGTCTTTTGCTGTAATGTCTGACGAACGGTGCTAACGGATCTTTCCCCAAATAAATGATGACGTTCCTGAGTTATTTGTTCCAGTAACTGTTTTTGCTGCTGCTGTTTTTCGTTAAGGGCGTGAAGGAGGATCGTCAGCTTAGTTTTTTGCTTCTCTAATTCATTCGATTGACTTTGCAGGGCAGCCTGTTCTTGCTGTAACTGTTGCCATCTTTCGCGTGAATCATGGTAGGTTTTTAACTCAGTTTCGCGTTGTTGCAGCCAGATTGTCACTTCTTGCAGAGAGGGAAGGGTAAAAGGTGTATGCTGTAATTCGCTGACTAATAGCTCTGTCGTGGTTGTGTATTCAGTTTCTGCCTGTTGAAGTTCTGCCGTATTTTCTGCCAGTTGTTTTTGGTGTGAATCTAATTTGACCTTTTCCAGCTCAATAGCTTGTTCAGATGCTTTGTGCTGTTCACGGTTGGCCGATAGCGCTTTTTCCGCCGCTTGATGTACTTTCTCTGCGTGTAATAATGCGTCGTATTGCCTTTGATATTGCTGATAGGCAGTTTGCCGTTGGCCAATGAAATTGTCGACAGGGTCTGTTTCCATTGGTAATTCAGCGGATTGTAACTGTTGGCAGTGATGCTTCCACTGTTGTGTTATTTTTGTCAGTTTCTCGGTTAATTGAGTCGTATTTTGCTGTAATTGTTGATTATTTTTCTGTTGAATCTGCTGTTTCTGCTGTAGGGCAGAACGGTTTGTTTGTAGCTGATCTATTTGATGGCGTAGAGATTTTAAGCGTTCTTCTGATTGTGACAGGGCAATGTTCTGGTATTCGGTGACTAAAGGGTGTTGTGTGGCGCCACACAGTGGGCAGGCTTCACCTTCTTTTAACTGTGAACGCTCCTGTTCCAGACTGGTGATCCGCTGTTCCAAACGAATTCGATCAGCAAGATCTTCATGATGCTGCTGTTTTTCCGTTAGCTGTTGATCTAGCGTACTGATCTGAGTCGGCAAGGGTTCCAGTAATGCCTGAGACTGTGATAATTGAGTTTGATTAGTTGAGATCGTGGCCTGTAATTGCTGGATCTGAGGCAATAATATCTCAAGTTGATTCTGTGATTTCAGTTGTTCCTGATAGTCTGATAGCTGTTTTTGCAGTTGTTCCAGTGGATGAATTTTCTGCAAATCAATCAGTTGCTTTTCGGTAAGTATCAGATTGTCGTGCAGTGGTTGGTTTTGCTCTGTCTGTTCGGCCAACTCTGCATTCAATGTATTCAAGTGATCGGTTATACGAGCCAGTTCAGTGCCAATCTGCTGTGTTTTTTGTGTCAGTTTGGCTATCTGCACTTGCTTCTCTTTCTGACGTGAAAATAATTGTTTCCACTCAGGGAGTTTGCTGTCCAAACTACGGCAATAAGGGTGCTGATCGTCGTATGTTTCCAGCGTTTTTTGTTCATTATGTAGCGTATCTTTGCGACTTTGCGCTACTTGGTATTGGGCGGAGATTTCTGTCAGTTCACGATCTTGCTTGGTTATTTCCTTTTCTAACGTAAGCAGATCTTTTGATTGCGTATCAATCTTGTGATCGAGTGGTATAACCTGCTCTGAGATGAGCTTTTCCTGTTGGATTTGCTGTTGCTGGTGTTCTTCCCGTGTTTTTTCCAAATCGGTAAGCTGTTGTTGAGCTGGCTGTAACAAAGAAAGTTGTTGCTGGCGATCATGTTCTATTTTTATACGTTGTTCAGTAATTCGTTGTTTTTCACTAAAGGCTCGGTTTTGCGCATCCCATAGTGAACGGATTTTTTCTGCGGGTTCGCTGGCGGTAAGCTGTTGTAATTGCGGTTGCGCGTTTTGTATGGCCTGTTCAGCCTGCTGCAAAAGCAACGTGTTGCCCGCTATTGATTGTTGTAATTCATTTTGCCGGATAAGCCACTGCTCGGCAGATCGAAAAGCCTTAATCTGTTGGCTGAGTTGAGTTTCTGCTGCAGTAAGTTGTTGCTGTTCGTTTTGGTAATTTTCTATTTGCTCCGGTGTTAATAACTCGATACTGGAAGCGGTGGCCTGCTGAATATTCAGTTCAGATTGGGCTTGTTTATGACGTTGATAAATTTCCTGAGACAGAATGCCGTAAATTTCTGTCCCCGTCAGTTCTTCCAGTAAATCAGCCCGATCTTTATCATCTGCATTTAAAAATGCGGCAAAATCACCCTGTGACAGAAGGATGGATTTGGTAAAACGTTTGAAATCAAGACCGGTTATTTCAGCGATCTTTTCTTTTTTATCAGGGATCTTATCGGCTAAAATCTTGCCCGTTCTCTTGTCCACCAATTCGCCTTTTGGAGGTTGGAGTTTTCCATCAGCTTGGTTACGGGCGCGGCGCTGGCTCCAGAATGCACGATAAGCTACGCCTTTGACTTCGAATTCCACTTCTGCCAAGCATTCCGCAGTATGACGAGTTATCAACTCATTCTGGATAGCAGAAATAGTACCGAGCCGTGGTGTTTCGTGGTAAAGGGCAAGGCAGATGGCATCCAGTAAGGTGGTTTTTCCTGCTCCTGTTGGGCCTGTGATGGCGAATAATCCATTGCTGGCAAAAGGCTCTGCCGTAAAATCAATTTTCCATTCACCTTGCAGAGAGTTGATATTTTTCAGCCGTAAGCTAAGAATTTTCATGTGCGCGAATCCTCAATATTATTGCTGAGAAATATCATCCAGCGTTTGCTTAAACAGGGTCGTCAGGCGTTGCTTCTGGGGCTGATCTTCAATCTCAGCCAGTGCTAGCCGTCGTTCGAAGACTTCATGCACGCTGAGTTCATTGAGCGTCTCTTTATTTGTTTCAGACAGGGAAATTTGGCGTGCCGCCTTTCTGCGCCGTAACAGAATGATTTCAACGGGTAGATCCGTAGTCATAGTTTGGATGCGTTTTTGGATATCAGGCAGGTAATCTTGAGTCGCGACTTCAATATCCAGCCAGACAGGACGTTCTCCCTGATATGCTTTGAATGTCTGCAACTGAGCCTCAATCTGTTGCAGATTTCCACGGATCAACTGCATCGGTTGATAGTTTGGGATGGGCAAAAGAGTGACGTTATCAAATTTGTCTTCTTTAAAATCAACCAGACAGACGCTTTTTTCTTGCCCGACTTCATCAAAACTCAGGGGGATCGGGGAGCCGCTGTAACGGATATGCTCTGATTTAGCGATGATCTGTGGGCGGTGGATATGCCCTAATGCAATATAATCAGCAGGTGGGAATGCTTGTGCGGGGAATGCGTCCAACGTACCAATGTAAATATCTCGAACAGAATCTGAGGTGGAAGCACCCACCGTGGTCAGGTGTCCGGTTGCAATAATCGGCAATGGCTGGCCGAGTTTTTCCCGTAATGCATCAGCTTGCTGATAAAGCTGGTGATAGTGTTCAGTAATGGCATTCTGCAATGCCTGCTGTTTTTGCGTGGCTGACTGACCGGCCTGGCTGGTCATGATATCCCGTGGACGCAGGTAAGGAATGGCACAGAGAATGGCTCCCGCTTCTCCATTTTTGTTATTCAATACTTTTATCTGCTGCTGGATGTCGGCGTCTGCACTGGCTATTACTGTTGTATTCAGACAAGAGAATAGCGCTTTTGATTCATTGAGCGTGGCGACGGAATCATGGTTTCCACCAAGAATGACAAGCTGGCAGCCAGTGGGCCGTAGCTCCACAACGAACTGGTTATAAAGCTCACGGGCATAGCTGGGAGGAGAGCCAGTATCAAAAATATCGCCGGCAATCACCAATGCATCAACCTGATGCCGTATGATTTGTTCAATAAGCCACTGCAAAAAGTGCTGATGTTCTGCGGCACGATTTTTGGTAAAGAAATATTGCCCGAGATGCCAGTCCGACGTATGAATGATTCGCATGTTTTCCTACCGTTGCCCAAGAGTCTTGCTTATCTGTTTCAAGCGCTAATTATAATGAGTGTTTGAGGTCTGTCGTGTGGAATTCTGACTTTGTTCACGAATTTTCGAGCGGGCTCGCAATCATAATGAAATATGACAAAGCACTCATAAATTCTATGCAAAATAGATTGCAGTTTGAGAATTGAGAAATAGGATTTTCATAAATTTGTCATAAAATTGACTCATAATGACTTAAGGTGAATATTGCTGGCTTCAATAATATTAATGGGATCAACCATGGCTAAACGCATTTTGGTAGTTGAAGATGAAGTCCAGATTCGTGAAATGGTTTGTTTGGTGTTGGAACAAAATGGCTATCAGACCGTTGAAGCAGAAGACTATGATGTTGCTGTCTGGCGCTTGTCGGAGCCTTATCCCGATTTGGTGTTATTGGATTGGATGCTTCCCGGAGGTTCAGGAATACAGCTTATTAAGCAGATGAAGCGTGATAGCAGCACCAGAGATATTCCTGTCATGATGGTAACGGCTCGTGGAGAGGAGGAAGATCGCGTTCGTGGTCTTGATGTCGGAGCGGATGACTATATCACTAAGCCTTTCTCTCCCAAGGAGTTGGTGGCTCGTATCAAAGCGGTTCTTCGTCGCGTTTCCCCCATGTCGGCGGAAGATATTATCAATATGGATGGGCTGATACTGGACTCTTCCTCCCATCGTGTTTCCAGTCAGGGGCAAAATGTGGAAATGGGGCCAACGGAATTCAAGCTGCTCCATTTTTTCATGACGCATCCAGAGCGTGTTTATAGTCGTGAACAATTGCTCAATTATGTGTGGGGCACTAATGTTTATGTGGAAGATCGCACCGTTGATGTGCATATCCGGCGTTTGCGTAAGGCGTTAGAAGTAGGAGGGCACGATAGAATGGTGCAGACGGTCCGTGGTACAGGGTATCGCTTTTCTACTCGTTATTAATGCATCTGTTTCTCATTGGTGCTGATTGGCAATAATCTATTTTCATGCCGGAGAGAATAACGTGCTTGAACGTTTATCCTGGAAGAAGTTGGTATTGGGGCTTGTTCTTTTTTGTCTGCCTGCGGTCATTTTGTCTCTCTTTATCGGATATTTACCGTGGCTGCTGGTTATTGGGTTATTTCTGGCATTGGTATGGCATGGCTACAATTTATTGAAATTATCTGACTGGTTATGGCTGGATCGCAGTATGTTACCTCCAGCAGGGCGTGGCGGATGGGAGCCAATCTTTTACGGTATTTATCAGTTGCAGCAGCGCAACCGTAAGCGGCGCCGGGAACTGGCATTATTGATCAAGCGCTTTCGCAGTGGCGCTGAGTCATTGCCGGATGCGATTGTGATGATGACGACGGAAGGTAATATTTTCTGGTGTAACCGTCTTGCCCAGCATTTGTTAGGCTTCCGCTGGCCGGAGGATAATGGTCAGCATATCTTCAATTTGCTGCGTTACCCAGATTTTAGTCGCTATATTACGGCCAGTCATTTCTCCCGTCCTTTATCCATTGAGTTGAATAATGGCCGTATGGTGGAATTTCGGGTGATGCCTTATGCAGAACGGATGTTACTGATGGTTGCCCGTGATATTACGCAAAAACGATTGTTGGAAAATGCCCGCCGGGATTTTTTCTCTAATGTCAGCCATGAGTTAAGAACGCCACTAACGGTACTGCAAGGTTATCTGGAGATGATGCAGGAGCAGGAACTGAACGATAGGGCAAATCAGAAGGTGCTCAGTACGATGCAGGAGCAGGTACGGAGAATGGACGGTCTGGTGAAGCAATTATTGCACCTCTCCAGAATTGAAGCCGGGCCGCAAGTGGATATGAACGAGGTGGTTGATGTGCCTGACTTATTGGTGTTGTTGCAGCAGGAAGCGTTGGCATTGGCGAATAACCAGCAGGATATCGTGTTTAATATTGATGAAAAATTGAAAGTTTTCGGCAACGAAGAACAACTGCGAAGCGCTATGTCGAATCTGGTTTATAACGCTATTAATCATACTCCGCCAGGAACGCGTATTGAGGTTAGCTGGAGTAAATCGTCTCAGGGAGCATGGTTTAAAGTACAGGATAATGGTTCGGGGATCAGTGCAGAGCATTTACCGCGCCTGACCGAGCGTTTTTATCGTGTTGACCGTGCCCGTTCTCGGCAAACAGGGGGAAGCGGGTTGGGGCTGGCGATAGTGAAACATGCACTGCATCACTACAATACCCATCTTGAGGTTTCGAGTACGATGGGAAAAGGTTCCACATTTAGTTTTTTATTGGCTCCCGGGCTTATTGTTTCTGCCAAACCGAATTTAATTAAAAAACAATAAGTTTAATATAATTTAGTGGTAAACGATGCAGACAGAAAAATGATTTATTAATCAATATGAGCGAAAAAAGTGCAAATCATATAGTGTGTATTCAGTGATAGATAATAAGAATGACTGCTTTTAAATATTACTTTAGTATATTGTACTGCTTTTTGGTTTGATGCTTGCCTTTTGGCGCTATAAAAGTTTTACTTGTGGGCAGTTGTTGGCGATTCTAGCTGTAATTACCACTATCATTCTGTATTTCCCGATTATCAGTGAATATTACGTTGATCACTTATTGTCAAAGCAGAATCCGGTTTCGCCAGTGAAAATTCAAGTATTTGCAATACTGGCTATTGCACATGCAATTCTTTTGACAACAATATATTAACAATCATTATGGCATACCGTTTATCATCTAAGGATATTTGGGCATTAGGTTTTATGACTTTTGCCTTGTTCGTAGGCGCGGGGAACATCATTTTTCCGCCCATGGTTGGCTTGCAGGCAGGTGAGAATGTTTGGATCGCTGCGCTAGGTTTTTTGCTTACAGCGGTTGGTCTACCGGTCATCACTGTGATTGCTTTGGCGAAAGTCGGTGGCGGGATTGAAGCGCTAAGTTCCCCTATCGGTAAAACAGCAGGTTTGATACTGGCTACTGTTTGCTATATGGCTGTTGGCCCTTTATTTGCAATACCTAGAACTGCAACTGTTTCCTTTGAAGTCGGGATTGCTCCGCTAATGGGCTCTGGCAAACTTCCGTTGTTCATCTATAGTATCGTTTATTTTTCACTGGTGATCTTGGTTTCTCTGTATCCGGGGAAATTACTGGACAGTGTTGGACGCGTGCTGGCTCCGATCAAAATTCTGGCACTGGGTATTTTAGGAATTGCTGCGGTGTTGTGGCCAGCAAGTGATCCCATCCCTGCCATTCAAACTTATAAAGAAATTCCGTTCTCAAATGGTTTTGTGAATGGCTATTTAACGATGGATACACTGGGTGCCATGGTATTCGGCATTGTTATTGTCAATGCTGCGCGCTCCAGAGGTATTGAATCTTCTTCACTGTTGACTCGCTATACTATGTGGGCAGGTCTGATTGCAGGGTTGGGCTTGGTACTGGTATATCTATCTCTGTTCAAGTTGGGAGAAAGTAGTGGCACATTGGTGCCGAAGGCTGAAAATGGTGCAGTGATTCTGCATGCTTATGTACAGAATGTCTTTGGCGGTTATGGCAGTTTCTTCCTTGCTGTATTGATTTTCGTTGCCTGCATGGTAACTGCGGTTGGTTTGACCTGTGCTTGTGCTGAATTTTTCAGCCGTTATTTGCCATTATCTTATCGTACGTTGGTTTTCATCCTCGGAATCTTCTCTATGTTGGTCTCTAATCTTGGATTAGACCACTTGATTAAATTCTCTATTCCGGTACTGACAGCAATTTATCCGCCTTGTATTGCGCTGATCCTGTTGAGCTTCACAGTACGCTGGTGGAATAATGTTACTCGCATTCTGGCGCCTGCTATGGTAGTTAGCCTGCTGTTCGGGGTTTTGGATGCGGCGAAATCGTCTGAGTATCTGTCTCACTTACTACCAGCATGGGCAATTCATCTGCCGTTGGCAGATAAAGGGCTGGCATGGTTATTGCCAACGATACTAGCTGTAGTTGTGTGTGCTCTCTATGATCTCATTGTGGGAGAAAGCAAAGTCCCAAAGCGTGAAGTGCAGCAGGATCAAGGCTGATAGCCTGAAACCTGTAAAAAGGGTGAGCATATCAAACTGCTCACCCTTGTTTTTTATATCGATTTGTTTATCTCAACCTTTTACACTGCTTTTTTAGTAGCCAATGGCTGCACCAGCAGGTCGCCGGACATCGTTGGAGCCATAGATATAACCTTCACGAACCACGCCTGATACCGCTGAATCATTGCCTGATGAGTTGGTGGGAGAGACACCGACAGCACCCGGCAATCCAATCATGATCAGTTCCGCCGCGCCCCACGGTGTCTGTTCTACCATTTTGTAATCCATTTTTTCCAGCATATTTAGAGTATCTTTCGAAAGTCCACGCTGTTCATAGTAGACTTCATCAGGCAGCCATTGATGGTGAATGCGCGGGCTGTTGACGGCTTCTTGCGGTGGCATGCCAAAATCAAGGATATTCAAGGCAGCCTGTAAGGTGATGGAGATAATCCGTGATCCGCCTGGAGAACCCAATACCAGAAAGATTTTGTTATCTTTGGTCACGAGTGTTGGGCTCATCGATGATAGTGGGCGCTTACCGGGGGCGATGGAGTTGGTCGCTCCCTGAACAAGCCCATACAGGTTTTTTTCCCCAACTTTAGTTGTGAAATCATCCATTTCATCGTTTAGGAAAAAGCCGGTTCCCGGTGCAATCACGACGGCCCCAAAACGCCCGTTGATTGTGTAAGTGGTTGATACGGCATTGCCATCTTTATCTACGACAGAGTAATGGGTCGTTTCTGGTTTTTCATGGGGACCAACGCCCGGCTGAACATTTTTTGAAGATGTCGCTTTGTTTGGTTCGATCTCTTTTCTGATAGATTCTGCGTAGCTTTTGCTTAACAGCCGATCAAGTGGGTTCTTAATAAATTGAGGATCGCCCAGATAGGTATTTCTGTCCATGTAGGCGTGGCGCATGGCTTCTGTCAATGTATGGATATAAGCAGCGGAGTTGAATCCCATGGATTTGAGATCATAGCCTTCAACAATGTTCAGTATTTCGCATAAGGTGACGCCACCAGAACTAGGTGGTGGGGAAGAGATAAATTTATAACCGCGATAGCTGCAAGTGACTGGTGTTGTTTCTGTAATGTTATAGTTGGCGAAATCTGCTGCTGTGATAATTCCCCCTGATTTTTTCGATGATTCTTCAACTAATTGGGGGATTTTGCCATGATAAAAGATATCTGGCCCTTTCTTAGCAATCAGTTCCAGCGTATTGGCCAAATCGGTTTGGACTAACTTATCCCCGGGTTGGAAAGGCGTACCATCCTTGCGCAAGAAAATACGGGCGGCCTCTGGATCTTGGGTAAAGCGTTTGACGGTGGTGTCCAGAATATCAGTATCACCACGAGTCAAAATGTAGCCTTCACGCGCCAGCTTGATAGCCGGTGCCATGACTTGTTCGCGGGTCATTGAGCCGTATTTGTGCAGTGCGGCATCTAATCCCATCACTGTGCCGGGGACGCCAATAGCTTTATAGCCATACAGACTGGCACCTTTGATGACACTCCCGTCTTTGTCCAGATACATATTGGCGCTGGCCGCAGCAGGTGCTGTTTCACGGAAATTAATGAAAGTATCTTTGCCGTTTGCCAGATGAATGGTCATGAAACCACCGCCACCAATGTTGCCACAGCAGGGATTGACAACTGCTTGGGCATAACCAACGGCAACAGCGGCATCAATGGCGTTCCCGCCCATTTTGAGAATATCGACGCCAACCTGTGAAGCTAAGTATTGTGAACTGACTACCATGCCTTGTTTGGCTTCAACGGCAGGTTCATAAGCGGCATAGAGGGAGGAGGAAACTAAGAGCGATACAGCGACAAAAGGCATTTTCCATGCTTTTAACATGATGGTACTCCTAAGAATGAGTGGTTAGGGTAGGACTCCGTGAACTGTGATACCAATGTTAATTTTTTGTAATCAACATTATCTAACGCTTAGGATTTTTGAAAAGCAATTTTTTGTGCGCAAGGTAATAAAATGAGAAATTTTAGCTAAGAAAAAACCAGCCGACAGAGTGGCTGGTTTAGGGGAATTCATTAATAACGTGATGCTATCAATGGAGACAACTCTGACGGGAATTACAGTTTATCAGCGTTTTTGGTCAGGTATTTTGCGACGCCTTCAGGGGACGCACCCATACCTTCCTGACCTTTTGCCCACTGTGCAGGACAAACTTCGCCGTGCTCTTCGTGGAATTGCAGTGCGTCAACCATACGCAGCATTTCATCGATGTTACGGCCCAGTGGCAGATCGTTAACGACTTGATGACGAACAACACCGTTTTTGTCGATCAGGAAAGAACCACGCAGGGCAACACCGGCTTCTGGGTGCTCAATGCCGTAAGATTTCATGATGTCACGTTTGATGTCAGCAACCATTGGGTATTTGACTTCGCCGATGCCACCTTCGCTGATTGGGGTTTTACGCCATGCGTTGTGAACGAATTCAGAGTCGAAGGAAATGCCGATGACTTCAACACCGCGCTTTTTGAATTCTTCATAACGGTGATCAAACGCGATCAGCTCAGAAGGGCAAACAAAAGTGAAGTCCATTGGCCAGAAGAAGATAATGGCTGGACGACCATTCAGGTGGTTTTTCAGGTTGAAATTATCAACGATTTCACCGTTACCGAGAACCGCTGCGGCTGTAAAGTCAGGGGCTTGGCGGGTTACTAGAACCATAATTGACTCCTGTGATTTTAAAAAGGTGTTATGTAGAAACGGGTTACAGCATAAGGAATTAAGGTAAAGCAATAAAGGATAAAATACCAATTGATATAATAGATTTTGCCTATCAATAATTTGCTTTTAATTCCTTTTAGCCTAAATAAGATAAAGCTATTTGGAAAAAGTGCAAGGTTCTGGCGAAATATCTTGCTCAAGCAGTCGCTTATTGGTCGCCAGTGCCATCATGTGTGGATAGAATTTCCAAAATAGCGCTTCAAAATCAAGATAATGCATTTCGATATCTTGATACGATCCTGCCAGTGCCGATAATTTAGGGCGTCTGTGAGCCATGCCTTTCAGTACATTGGCAATGCATGACATATCGGCATAGCGGATAAGTAGATTTTCTGACCAGAGATATTTGTTCAACGCCTGAAATTTTTCAGGCGTGAAGCTAAGATGCGGCTCTATCTGACTACGGGCAAGATGTACAAATTCAGGCAGGGAGTAATTTTTTTCAAGCTTGTCCCAATGCAGAGAAAGAAAATGATCCCAGATGATATCAAGGGTAATGGGAGCTACGCGTCGATACTCGCTACGAAACAGTGTGCATGCTTCGGTGACCCATGGATGGCTGTCCGTCAGGCTGTCTATCCTACGGTGCAGGCGAATACCTTCTACAATATCGGGGCTGAATAATCCTTTTGGAGAGCCACGGACAAAATCCGCCATTAAATTGCCCAGTAAGGAACTTTCCGATAATGCAGCCAAATGAAGATGTGCGAGAAAATTCATAGCGAGAGTATACCGGAAATAGTGAAACTAATATGCTTCTTTGTTGCACCCTTGCGCGTGCGGCACTAGACTAGTCCGCCTGTTTTTTTGAATGATACAGATAAAATGCGTGTCGCTGATTTTACATTTGAACTGCCGGAAGAGCTGATTGCTCATTATCCCCAGCCGCAGCGGAGTGGTTGCCGTTTGCTTGCCCTTGATGGCAAAACCGGAGGGCTGACGCACGGTATTTTCACTGATGTGCTGGATAAGCTGGAAGCCGGTGATTTGCTGGTTTTCAATAATACACGAGTTATTCCTGCGCGTTTGTTTGGTCGCAAGGCGACGGGTGGGAAATTGGAAGTTTTAGTAGAAAGGATGCTGGATAATAAGCGAGTACTCGCTCACGTTCGTGCGTCCAAGGCACTGAAAGAAGGTGCAGAGCTTCTGCTGGGCGAAGATGAAAGCATCAGGGCAACAATGCTGGCACGCCACGATACTTTATTTGAAATCCGTTTTGATGATGATCGTGATGTATTGACCATTTTGGATGAAATTGGTCACATGCCGTTGCCACCGTATATTGCCCGTCCTGATGAAGAGTCGGATCGCGAGTTATATCAGACGGTCTACAGTGAACGCCCTGGTGCCGTTGCGGCACCAACTGCCGGGCTGCATTTTGATGAACCCCTGTTGGCAGCACTGCGTGAAAAAGGCGTCGATATGGCTTTTGTTACCCTGCATGTCGGCGCAGGAACGTTCCAGCCTGTGCGGGTGGAGACTATCGAAGACCATATCATGCATGCTGAGTATGCAGAAGTTCCGCAAAATGTCGTTGATGCGGTATTGGCGTGTAAGGCGCGTGGCAATAAGGTTGTAGCCGTGGGTACAACGTCTGTCCGTTCATTGGAAAGTGCGGCTCGTGCCTGTCAGAATGGTCTGATTGAGCCATTCTTTGATGACACCCAAATCTTTATTTATCCGGGATTTGAGTATCAAGTCGTTGATGCGTTGATTACCAATTTTCACCTGCCGGAATCCACGCTTATTATGCTGGTTTCTGCATTTGCGGGTTATCAAAATACCATGAATGCCTATAAAGAAGCGGTAGCCGAAAAGTATCGTTTCTTTAGTTATGGTGATGCGATGTTTATTCATCGCAACCCTATGGCAACGAAAGAGAAAGTCTCGTAATTCCAGCTTGGCTGGTTTGAACGATGTTTAAACATAACATCAGACTGTTTTTCTGATGTCTGGAGGTTAAGTGAAATTTGAGTTACAAAAGACGGATGGGAATGCTCGCCGTGGCCGCCTGATTTTTGAACGTGGTGTTGTGGAAACGCCTGCATTTATGCCTGTGGGGACTTACGGCACAGTAAAAGGCATGACACCGGAAGAAGTTAAAGAAACCGGTGCTCAGATTCTGTTGGGGAATACTTTCCATTTATGGCTGCGCCCTGGGCAGGAGATCATGAAACTGCATGGTGACTTGCATGATTTTATGCAGTGGCACGGTCCTATCTTGACGGATTCTGGCGGTTTTCAGGTCTTCAGCCTTGGTGCGATGCGTAAAATCAAAGAAGAAGGCGTTCATTTCCGTAATCCTATAAATGGGACGCCCGTTTTCCTCAGCCCGGAAAAATCCATGGAAATCCAACATGATTTGGGTTCCGATATCGTCATGATTTTTGATGAATGTACGCCATATCCTGCAGATTGGGATTATGCGAAGCGTTCCATGGAAATGTCATTACGCTGGGCGGCGCGCAGTCGTCAGCGTTTTAACGAGTTAGGCAATAAAAATGCCCTGTTTGGCATTATTCAGGGCAGTGTGTACGAAGATTTGCGTGATGTTTCTGTAAAGGGACTGGTCGAAATCGGTTTTGACGGTTACGCGGTGGGTGGTCTGGCCGTAGGAGAACCAAAGGAAGATATGCATCGTATTCTGGAGCATGTTTGTCCGCAAATCCCACAGGATAAGCCACGTTATTTGATGGGTGTCGGTAAACCAGAAGATCTGGTTGAAGGTGTCCGTCGTGGTATTGATATGTTTGACTGTGTCATGCCGACCCGTAATGCTCGTAATGGACATCTTTTTGTGACAGAAGGTGTGATCAAGATCCGCAATGCTAAACATAAGGAAGATACTTCTACGCTGGATGAGCATTGTGATTGCTATACTTGTCGCCATTATAGCCGTGCATATCTGCATCATCTTGACCGCTGTAACGAAATTCTTGGTGCAAGGCTGAATACAATCCATAATTTAAGGTATTATCAGCGTTTGATGGCCGGAATTCGTAAAGCCATTGAAGAGAACAAACTGGAACAGTTTGTTGAAGAGTTTTATCAGCGGATTGGCAAACCCGTTCCGTCGTTAAATATATAATTTGGCGTGACTAACCAGCCTCAATATGTGTAGCATACTGGGCTGGTTTTTGATCAAGCCACTGTCGATTTTTGACAACAATGTTTTCGATAACAATGAGGGAAATTTGATGAGTTTTTTTATTTCTGACGCTGCGGCATCTGCTGGTGCATCAGCGCAATCTCAGGGAAGCCCATATTCTCTGATTATCATGCTGGTTGTTTTCGGTTTGATTTTCTATTTCATGATCCTGCGTCCACAACAAAAACGCACCAAAGAACATAAAAAACTGATGGATTCCATTGCCAAAGGTGATGAAGTGCTGACTTCTGGTGGTTTAGTGGGTCGTGTCTCTAAAGTGTCTGAAACAGGTTACGTTGTGGTTGCTTTGAATGACACTACTGAAATAACTGTCAAACGTGATTTCGTCGCTGCCATTTTGCCGAAAGGTACAATGAAGGCTATTTGATTTTCCGATTTTCCCGAAGGGAACTGCCGTGTTGAACCGTTATCCTTTGTGGAAGTATCTGATGCTGATCGCTGCGATCCTCATCGGTTTGCTTTATGCACTTCCCAACCTATATGGTGAGGATCCGGCTGTACAAATTACTGGCGCGCGGGGCATCGCCGCCAGTGAAAAAACGCTGGACCAAGTCCGTAATGTTTTAGAAAAAGAACAAATCAAGAGCAAGTCCATTGCACTGGAAAATGGAGCAATACTTGCTCGCTTCAATAATTCTGATGTTCAACTTCGTGCCCGTGAAGCATTGGTTTCCGCATTAGGAGAACAATATGTCGTGGCATTGAACCTTGCGCCCGCGACACCCCTTTGGCTAAGTAAAGTGGGTGCTGAGCCAATGAAACTGGGGCTTGACCTGCGTGGAGGCGTTCACTTCCTGATGGAAGTGGATATGGAAACCGCACTGAGTAAGCTACAAGAACAGAATATTGATAGCCTGCGCTCTGAATTGCGTGATCAAGGCATCCTTTATTCCTCTGTTCGTAAGCTTGATAACTATGGAGTGGAAGTCCGTTTCCGCGATAATGATGCACGTTCCAAAGCGGAAAGTTATCTTGAACCCCGTCACCGTGATTTAGTCTTCTCCACTGGCGCGAATAGTACGCTGAAAGTCGTTATGAGTGACGATCGCCTGCGTGAAGCTCGAACCTATGCGGTACAGCAAAATATCACTATCCTGCGTAATCGTGTTAACCAGTTAGGTGTAGCAGAGCCGCTGGTTCAACGTCAGGGCGCAGACCGTATTGTCGTTGAACTGCCTGGCATTCAGGATACTGCCCGTGCCAAAGAAATCCTCGGTGCAACGGCAACGCTGGAGTTCCGTCTGGTAAACAGTAATGTTGATCAGAGTGCCGCAGTATCTGGTCGGATTCCGGGTGATTCAGAACTGAAGTATACCCGTGATAGCAACCCGGTTGTGTTATACAAGCGCGTGATCCTGACTGGTGACCATATTACGGATTCCACTTCCAGTACTGATGAATACGGTAATCCGCAGGTGAATATTTCTCTGGACGGTGCTGGCGGTAGTGCGATGTCTAACTTCACCAAAGACAACTTGCAAAAGCCAATGGCTACGCTGTTTGTAGAATATAAGGACAGTGGCAAGAAGGATGCCAATGGCCGTTCGGTTCTGGTGAAGCAAGAAGAAGTTATTAATATCGCTACCATTCAGTCTCGTTTGGGCAATAGTTTCCGTATCACCGGAATTGGCAACCTGAATGAAGCCCGTCAGTTGGCGCTGTTGTTGCGTGCAGGTGCTTTGATCGCACCCATCCAGATTGTCGAAGAACGGACTATTGGGCCAACCCTTGGCTTACAGAATATCAAGCAGGGGCTTGAAGCCTGTCTGTGGGGCTTGATTTCTTCTATCCTGTTTATGGTGATCTACTACCGCAAGTTCGGATTGATTGCGAGCAGTGCTCTGCTGGCTAACTTAGTGCTGATCGTCGGTGTCATGTCCTTGTTACCGGGAGCGACGCTGACGATGCCGGGTATTGCGGGTATCGTATTGACTCTCGCCGTGGCAGTGGATGCGAACGTTTTGATTAACGAACGTATCAAAGAAGAGCTGCGTAACGGGCGTACGGTGCAGCAAGCGATTCATGAAGGCTACAAAGGTGCGTTTTCCAGTATCATTGACGCAAACCTGACTACGCTGATTACTGCTGTGATTCTGTATGCAGTGGGAACGGGCTCCATCAAGGGCTTCGCGATCACGACCAGCATTGGTGTGGCGACGTCGATGTTCACTGCCATTGTGGGAACACGCGCAGTCGTGAACCTGCTGTACGGCGGTAAGCGTATCAATAAGCTGTCAATTTAAGGAGCACGTTGTGGCACAGGATTACACTGTTGAACAATTAAACTATGGGCGTAAAGTCATCGACTTTATGCGCTGGGACAACGTTGCCTTTGGGATTTCGTTACTGTTGTTGGTCGCTTCCATCATTACGATGGGTGTCCGTGGGTTTAACTGGGGGCTGGACTTTACCGGTGGTACGGTAATCGAGATTAACCTGAGTAAACCCGCCGATCTGGATAAGATGCGCGAAAGCCTCACGAAAAACGGTTTTGCCGATCCGCTTCTGCAAAACTTTGGCAGTAGCCGTGATGTGATAGTGCGAATGCCGCCTGTGACGGGCAATGCAGGGCAGGAACTGGGTAATAAAATTATCTCGGTTATCAACGCGAATATCGACAAAGATGCAGTCGTCAAGCGTGTTGAGTTTGTCGGGCCAAGTGTGGGAAGCGAGCTGGCGCAGACGGGAGCAATGGCTCTGCTGGCTGCGCTAATTAGCATCCTGATTTATGTCGGTTTTCGCTTTGAATGGCGTCTGGCATTGGGAGCCGTTATCGCACTGGCGCATGACGTGATCATTACACTGGGTGTACTGTCGTTATTCCACATTGAAGTTGACCTGACCATCGTGGCATCGTTGATGTCCGTTATCGGTTATTCATTGAACGACAGTATTGTGGTATCGGATCGTATCCGTGAAAACTTCCGTAAGATACGCCGTGGCACACCGTATGAAATCATGAATGTTTCCCTGACTCAGACTTTGAGCCGTACGATCATGACTTCAGCGACAACGCTGCTCGTTGTTCTGATGCTTTACATCTTTGGTGGTGAAATGCTGAAAGGTTTCTCACTGGCGATGTTAATCGGGGTTTCCATCGGTACGATATCATCTATCTATGTTGCTTCTGCACTGGCCTTGAAACTGGGAATGAAGCGTGAGCATATGATTCAGCAGAAAGTTGAGAAAGAAGGGGCGGATCAGCCTTCCATTCTTCCTTAATAGCCTGATACGATCTAGTTCTGATATCGTTTATTTAAACACCCTGTGAGTACTTACTGACAGGGTGTTTTTCATTATCACTTCAAGGTAAACTGTCTTCCCGTTCGGTTAACTGTCAGGAAACAATATGCATTGCCCATTTTGCGCAGCCGTTGATACTAAAGTTATTGATTCCCGTCTGGTAGGAGATGGCTCCCAAGTGCGCCGTCGTCGTCAGTGTCTCGAATGTCATGAAAGATTCACCACGTTTGAAATCGCAGAACTGGTGATGCCAAGAGTGATTAAAAGTGATGACATTCGGGAGCCTTTCGACGAGGAAAAATTACGTCGCGGCATGTTGAAGGCACTGGAAAAACGTCCTGTCAGCTCTGATGATGTGGAAACAGCGATTATCCATATTAAGTCACAAGTGAGGGCAACGGGAGAACGAGAAATTCCATCCAAGATGATCGGGAATTTCGTGATGGATGCGCTGAAAAAGCTCGATAAAGTAGCTTATATTCGTTTCGCATCTGTTTACCGCAGCTTTGAGGATGTTCGCGAATTTGGCGAAGAAATTGCCAGACTACAAGATTGAATATGCTGGCTTTCAAAAAATCAGGCTTTCAAAAACTATGACTCTCGATGAAAAATATATGTCCCGTGCGCTGGAACTGGCGAATCAGGGACGTTTTACGACATCTCCAAACCCGAATGTTGGATGTGTCATCGTTCAGGGCGATCACATTGTCGGTGAAGGTTTCCATGTATGTGCCGGTGAACCTCATGCAGAGGTACATGCTCTCCGCATGGCCGGAGGCAAGGCAAAAGGGGCAACGGCTTATGTCACCCTTGAGCCGTGTAGTCACCACGGCAAGACGCCTCCCTGTGCCGATGCGTTGATTGCAGCCGGTATCAGTCGTGTTGTGGCCGCTATGCAAGATCCTAATCCGCAGGTTGCAGGGCGTGGTTTGTATAAATTGCAGCAGGCGGGGATTGCCGTTGAGCATGGCGTGTTGATGGCGGAGGCAGAAGCGCTGAATAAGGGATTTCTCAAGCGTATGCGCACGGGATTCCCTTATTTGCAACTGAAAATGGGCGCGTCACTGGACGGACGTACTGCGCTGGCATCGGGTGAAAGCAAGTGGATTACGTCGCCAGAAGCCCGTCAGGATGTGCAGCAGTTCCGGGCGCAATGCAGTGCTATTCTCAGTTCCAGTGCCACGGTACTGGCAGATGATCCTTCATTAACTGTCCGCTGGCATGAATTGGATGCCGAAATACAGGCGATTTATCCTCAAGAGCAAGTACGTCAGCCAATCCGGATCATTGTTGATAGCCAGAATCGCGTAACACCACAGCATCAAGTTGTACAGCAGGTGGGGCAATGTTGGTTAGCACGTACTCACACCGATCAGCAGCAGTGGCCTGACAATGTCGATCATATTGTATTGCCTGCCCACGGAGGAGGTGTTGATCTGGTTTTGCTGATGATGCAGCTTGGTAAACGTCAGATAAATTCGGTTTGGGCTGAATGTGGGCCTGTTTTGGCGGGAGCATTGTTATCACTGGGGCTAGTCGATGAATTAATCCTTTATATAGCACCAAAAGTGCTGGGAAATACTGCCCGTGGGCTGTTTGCTATCCCTGAGTTACAAAAATTATCGGATGCGCCTGAATTCACGCTGTTTGATGTCCGGCAGATTGGGTCTGATGTGCGTCTTCGCTTGCGGCCAGCGTCTTGATTCAAGTTTGGACATAAATCAAGACGTAGAGAAAAAGAATGTGATAAGATCCGCGCCCCTGCGGATATGAATAAGGTATAAGGAAGGCTATGAACGTAATCAAAGGTGTTGTTGCAGCTCCTAAAGCCCGCATCGCCATTGCGATCGCCCGCTTTAACAACTTCATTAATGACAGCCTGCTGGAAGGGGCCTTGGATGCGTTGGAACGCATCGGTCAGGTTTCTTCAGACAATATCACTGTAGTCTGGGTTCCAGGTGCTTATGAATTACCGTTAACGGTTAAGGCTCTGACTGAGACTCAAAAATATGATGCGGTTATCGCTTTGGGAACCGTTATCCGTGGCGGTACAGCCCATTTTGAATATGTTGCGGGTGAATGCAGCTCTGGACTGTCCAGCGTAGCGATGTCCAGTGACATTCCTGTGGCATTTGGTGTTTTGACAACCGAAAGTATTGAACAAGCGATTGAACGCGCTGGCACTAAAGCGGGCAATAAAGGCGCGGAAGCTGCCTTGACCGCATTAGAAATGATCAATGTAATCAAAGCCATTAAAGGCTGAATTTTTTAGTTTTAATTAAGGGGAATTTTGTGAAACCTGCTGCTCGTCGTCGTGCTCGTGAGTGTGCTGTTCAGGCAATTTATTCATGGCAATTATCCAAAAATGACATTGCTGATGTTGAATTTCAGTTTTTGTCAGAGCAGGACGTAACCGGTGTTGATATCACCTATTTCCGTGAATTGCTGACTGGGGTAGCGGTCAATGCTGCAAAATTGGATGCTTTGATGGCTCCTTACCTTTCCCGTCAGCTTGAAGAGTTAGGTCAGGTGGAAAAAGCCATCTTGCGCGTTGCGATGTTTGAACTAAGCTTTCGTGATGATGTCCCCTATAAAGTGGCTATTAATGAAGGTATCGAGCTGGCAAAAACGTTTGGTGCTGAAGATAGCCATAAATTCGTGAATGGGGTGTTGGATAAAGCTGGCCCGGCAGCACGCAAGAAAAAGTGATTGCTTGCCAGGAGTTCCCCATTATAACTCGATGATTTTACACATGAGGCCGGTTTTCCGGCCTCATGTGCTCATCGTTAGTCACTTTTTGGAATTCTATTATGGCATGTGGTGAATTTGAGCTCATTGCACGTTATTTCAATCGCCATGTCATCCGCCGACGTGATGTGAATCTAGGAATTGGTGATGACTGCGCGTTGATGACCGTTGCAGAGAAACAAGAATTAGCGGTAACAACCGATACGCTGGTTGCCGGTGTTCATTTCCTCCCTGACATTTCCCCGGAAGATTTGGCTTATAAGGCGCTGGCTGTCAACATCAGTGATCTGGCCGCAGTTGGGGCAGATCCGGCTTGGGCATCACTGGCGTTAACGTTGCCTGATGTCAATGAGGATTGGTTGAAGCGGTTCAGTGATAGTCTGTTTGAACAACTGAACTATTATGGCATGCAGTTGATTGGTGGGGATACGACAAAAGGCCCCATGAGCCTGACGCTGACGGTACATGGCCTGGTGCCTGCTGGCAGGGCGTTACGCCGTGCTGGTGCGAAAAACGGTGACTGGATTTATGTGACAGGAACGTTGGGTGACAGTGCTGCTGGGCTTGCACTGTTGCAAGATCGTTTTACGGTGGAAGATACCGCTATCCACAACTGGCTGGTTAAACGTCATCTCCGTCCACAGCCTCGGATTTTACAGGGGCAGGCACTGCGTGATCTGGCCACTTCCGCGATTGATTTGTCCGATGGTTTGATTTCTGATCTCAACCATATTTTGACCACCAGCCAATGTGGTGCGCGTATTAATCTGGATGCGCTGCCTTATTCGGAGGCTGTCCAGAAATATGCCACACCAGAGCAGGCATTAACATGGGCGCTGGGAGGGGGAGAAGATTATGAATTGTGCTTCACTGTACCTGAACTTAACCGTGGTGCATTAAATATGGCATTGGCACATACCGGCGCCAGTTTCTGCTGTATTGGACAAATCAGGCCAGAATCAGAAGGCATCCGCTTTTTTAACAAAAATAAAGAAATTGAGCTGGATCTGAAAGGCTTCGACCATTTTAAGCCTGAAAAAAAACCGTTAGCAGTCTGTCAGGTATCACAACAGACACAGAATGATCAGACGGAGGGAACTCATGGATGATGCAAAACGCCGCTTAAGGATGCGGAATCCGTGGCATTTGTTGGCTACGGGTTTCGGTAGCGGTTTATCGCCGATTATGCCGGGTACGATGGGCTCACTGGCGGCAATTCCGTTCTGGTTGTTGTTGGTGCAGTTGCCTGAATGGGGCATTTGGTTGGTTATTCTGCTGGGAACGGTGATTGGCTGCGTGATTTGTCAGAAAGCAGCCGATGCTATGCAGGTGGAAGATCCGGGTTGTGTGGTCTGGGATGAATTTATCGGCATATGGATCACATTGATGGCGATTCCCGTCCTCAACTGGCAGTGGGTTTTGGTGGCTTTTGTGGTATTCCGTATCTTCGATATGTGGAAACCATGGCCGATTCGCTGGTTCGATCGCTATGTCAAAGGTGGAATCGGCATCATGCTGGATGACATTATTGCGGCAATTTTCGCAGTTATTGTTATTTGGTTGCTGAATTTCTACCCATTATTACCTTTCTGAATTCTCACTTTTATTGTTGTTTAATAATTGATTAGCCATTGTACTCAGTGGCTAATTTATTTTTATCGCCTCGAGTCTACCTCTTTTTTTAGTGAGTAGCTCCACCTGTAACAGCAATATCTGATGTATTTTTCCAGGCTGTTTCAATGGCTATTTTCAACGCCAACGTCATCAACATCAGCGTCATACTTGATTGATTACCATCTTTTACCGCCTGTTCTGGCAAATAAGGAACGTGAATAAACCCCCCGCGTACAGAGGGAGTATTCTGAGCCAGATAATGTAATAAGCCATACATAACATGATTACACACAAAGGTTCCGGCAGTTTGGGAAACTGACGCCGGAATACCTGCTGTATTTAATGCATTGACCATTGTCTTAATAGGCAGACGAGAAAAATAGGCGGCAGGGCCATCAACAATAACGGGGGTATCAATCGGCTGATTGCCGGCATTATCAGGAATTCTGGCATCGTTGATATTAATAGCGACACGCTCTACGGTGATATTCGTCCTACCGCCCGCTTGACCGACAGAAATCACCAGTTCAGGCTGATACTTATCAACGGCTGCATAAAGGTGTTCTAAAGAAGTATCAAAAATGCAGGGAATCTGGCAAATCTCAATATTTGCACCAAAAACTTGGCTGCCTTGTAATGGTTTGATTGCTTCCCACGATGGGTTGATAGCTTCACCACCGAAAGGATCAAAAGCAGTGACTAAAATAGTTTTCATAATCGTTTCGTATTGTTGTTTTACAAGAACATCAGAAAGTAGAGTAAAAACACATTAGTAAGCACTAAGGTGCATCCGGTGGGGATCTGAGCCTTGATTACGGCGTTGCGATCAGGTAATTCCAGCAGGGCGGCGGGAACGAGATTGAAATTTGCCGCCATGGGTGTCATCAGTGTACCGCAATAACCGGAAAACATACCGATGGCTGCCATTACGGCTGGATTACCGCCATGTTGCAAGATCAAAATAGGAATACCAATACCGGCTGTCACAATAGGAAAGGCAGCGAAAGCATTTCCCATGATCATAGTCAGTACAGCCATGCCGAGAACATAGGCTATCACCGCTATAAATCGATTATCGACAGCCAGATAATTTTCAGTCAGATAAGAAATAACGGTGCCTACGCCTGCTGCCGTAAACAGTAATCCGAGGGTTGCCAGAATTTGCGGTAGAATAAACACGGAGCCGATAGAATCCAATAGACGGCGTGTTTCCTGTATCGGTTGCATGATGTTTTCTCTGGTCATGCGCAATGCGATGATTAACCCAGCCAGACAACCGAGGGCAATGGAAAATAACGTCACCAACGTTGAATGATTGTCTGCACCGAAAACGGTTTGCTGTAGTCCCGGAATATGGTTAAACAGCAGGACACCCACTATCGTGACAACGGGAATGAGCAGGGCAGGCAAAAATAACCGATTGCCGAGGCGTTCTGCACTTTTCTGTTTTTGTTCCGTTGTAGGCTGATGGTAGTTTCCCAAACGTACTCCACCAAATCCTGCCAATAACGCTATGATAATCACTAGCGTACCAACACTGATATGGACGATTTTCTGGGCTTGATCTTCGTCGCTTATCCAGATAGCCATCAATTGATAACTCCAGTTTCCTATCAGGAAGATGAGGCCATATAGCCCCCAGAACAGGCCTGTGGTCAAACGTCGAGGATTGGCTCGATCGCGCCACGACATCACGGCGACAACGAGCAAAATGAATCCCGCCAGATAGTAGAGATACTGTAACTGAAACATTATTTTGCCTCCTTGCTAGTCAATTCCATATGATTCAGGGAAGTAATTTCGCGGGCAAGATAGTAATCAAGGCGATATAACCGAACCGAGTGGATCAGGAAAGCACAAATGGCGGTAGGAATACCCCACAAGGCAATATGCAGAGGTTCAGTCTGGATACCACCAGATTCCAGCATGAAATTGTGCATAAAAATAATGGCACCGAAGGCGACAAAAATATCTTCCCCGAAGAACAGCCCAGTATTATCAGTTGCGGCGGACATGGCGCGAATACGGTGGCGAATATGATCGGGCAAATGACCATATTGGTTCTCTGCCGCCCCTTCAGCCATTGGTGCCAGTAGTGGACGTACCATTTGCGGATGGCCGCCTAAACTGGTCAGCCCTAGCGCGGCAGAAGTTTCTCGTATAAACAGATAAACAATCAGTAAACGTCCAGTTGTGGCAGTTTTGATATGGGCAATCGAGCGTTGGGCGCGTTCTTTTAAGCCATGCCTTTCTAGAAGGCCAATGATGACTAAAGGGAGCAAAATAGTCAGTGGTAGATTCAAGGTATTAAGAAATCCGGAGCCAAGTTTTTCCAGAATTTTGGTGATTGGCATATGGGCGGCTAACCCTGTGACTAGCCCTGCAACCGTTACGACCAAAACAGGATTAAAACGAAGGATAAACCCGATCATAATGACGGCAATCCCGATCAGTGGCCAGAAATTGATGGCTTGCTGCATACTTTATTTCCCCATTGAATAAATGAAATACGTTGTCATATTGTTGGTTTAAATTACCATTATTGTTAATTAATTATTTTGTATTGTTGAACAATAAATAGATTGTGATTAAGGATTAAGCAAAGAAAATTCGAATTGGATTGTAAAAATGGAATGCAGATCACTTCTTGAATGAAAAATAGTTTATTTCCCAAAAATATTTTGTTAACTGTAACTCGAAATTTATAGAGTATCGATGCTTAAGAATGAAAAATTCATATTAATGATATGTAGATTATATTTTTGGTAAATGATTATGTGGTATCGTGAATTTTGTTTTTAGCATTATTGGGATGTAATTTTTAACAATATCTATTTATGTTATAATTGTGTTTTGGTGGATGTAATTATCTTCAACTTATAAAGGTAATTTTCTTTATTATAAACTTAGGTGAGTTTACATAATAAGCTGATCACCATAATTATTATGATACAAGTGCAACATCGTTATACGAAATTGGAGATTCTACACGTATTTAATAACCTATATATTAGGCTGGGGTGGCCAGATATGCTTTCCCCCTTAAATCAGTTGGTGATGGCAAGCTGGCGGGGTTGTCTATCCTCATTGAGGAAAACCAGCAGCGAAAAGCAATATAGAATACTTCGGTGCTGGTTTTTAAATTGATAACTACAATGAGGCTTACACTTTATTTGTAGTAAAACGCCGGATCCAGATTAGGATGATAACTAGCACAGTAAGCGGCAAACCGTGAAATATCAGGATCACGATGGAAGGGGGATACCAGACGTAAAACGGTGCCACCACCAACATACCTATCCCAAAGCCCGTCATCTGTAATAGTGTCAGCAAACTGAAAATCGGCAAGCGTAAACTTTCCGGTTCACTTTGCGCCCGTGAAATCAGGCTGACTTCAGCTATTCCGTCTCCGATACCTGCCCAGACCGCAAACACGAGCAGCCAAAGCTGGCTGGTTTGTTGGAAAGTAAGGATAAATCCGGTCGACATCAACGCAACGCCCAGAAAAAAGAGTTTCTCCATCTTCAATAAATTGCGGTTGCGTAGCAGGTAGCTGGTCAGACGCGCTCCACTGAATTTTCCCACCGCCCATGTCGCCAGCAGTAAGCCCATTGTGGTACTGGCGTTATCTGGCGTAAGTAACTTAGAAATGACAGGAAATCCCACGTTATGGGCGGCGCTGCCGAGGGTGTCGGCCAAACTGAGGAACAGCATTCCTGCCAGCATCGGAGCACAACGTAAGCCGCGGATTAACTCACGCCATTCGTTACCCCGTTCCCGCGATGTTTTCTGTTCAGGATGGGTGAGGAAACGCAAAGGCATAATCAAGAATGCGGCCAGCAGGTAGGTAATGATATTGACGATAAAGACTATTTCATAACCACTGCTGGCGACCAACAAACCGGATACCAAACTGCCAAGTACTGCGCCCGTGGCGGCGACGGATGTTAGCCAGGAGTTGGTTGATATGCGTTGGGAAGCGTGTACCCAGTAAGGGAGTTGGCTGTTCAGTCCGATGGCAAACGTCGAGTTGCCTAAGCCAATGCCGAAAGCGATCATCGGTAAGATCAGTAACTGCTGTGAAGCTGGTATCACCAATAACAGGGATAGTAGAATGACCCGCAATAAATCGAAACAGACCAGTGGCCAGCGTCCGGCAAATCGCCTGAAGAATGGAGTACCTATCAGGCTGGCAATGATCCCGCCGGCAACACGGCAGGCCAGAAAAATACTGACGTGCATGACGCTATCACTAAGCAGGTAAACATAGGTGGATAGCGCAACCATATTCAGGAATGCGCCAAAATCAGATACGAATCGTGCACTGACGATCAGCAAGGCATTTAGGCCAGACCAACGCAAATTCAAACTATTTTCCTGGCTTGACATTATTAGCTCTCTTGTTGTTCAGGGCATTGCCGGAAAGTCACCAGCAACAGATCCCGAAATGCCGTGATTGTAGGAGATATTTGTCGAATATTGCTTGCTCGATGATAAGGTTGTCTGTCATTTATTGCGAGTGTTTCTAGAAATTGTTCCATCACGGTATGCAGCAAGGGAGGCGTTTCATCTGTGGTTGCATGAACCTCGGAAATAACAGGTGCAATATTATGGCCTTGAATAAAATGCATAAAGATCCAATCCTGTCCGTCCTGATGAATACCTGAAGTCGTTGGGCTTTCTTTCCCAGCAAACGCTTTAACACGAAATTGATGAATATCAATCGAATAGTGGCAACCTTTTATTAATCGATCACCTAAAATAGCAATATCCATTGAAAGAATATGCTGCATGATCGGATCGTTAATAAATGTATCTTCAGCATAACTGAGTTGATTAGCACCTTTTTTGTATTCAATGTCATAGGTTACTGATGATCGATATTCAGTATCTTGATTGAGCTGAAAGGGGATTTCTATGCCGGGGCGATAGTGGTAACGCAGAATACGCCTCTCCCTGTGGGTATAGTCTTTGAAATTCTGATCCAGAACCAGATTATCCCAATGGTTTTTAAACGTTTTAGTTGCTTTTGAATCACAGGAAATTAATTTACTGAAATGTGGAATATGGCAATAATGTTCGTTTATTAAATTTGCTGAGATATTCGTAATGTTCATCGTGTAGCAGCCTCATGAAATCAAATCAGATTCTGGAATAATGATGGGTTTGACGTTTTCTAGCATATTGCTGTGCAACGTATGGGCATGGGATGCTCCTTCGACTTTTGCCCAGCACTTAATCAGATAATGTTCTTCAATTTCCGCGTTGATATAGCAGTCATTGGCATAAGATACACATTCGAGTATGCATGGCTGATTTTTGAGATAGTGAAGGTTTTCGATGCCTTTAAAATGACCGTTTGTATCTGGATACATAACAATCATTGAGTAATGTTGTGTGGCTTGTTCTACTTGTTTGCAAGCTTGGGTAAGTTGAAAATCAACTTCTTGATCTTGTATGAGGATAGAAAGATAAAGCTGATAAGGGTTCAGGCCTGCAAGATCACGGAAAGCCGAGTTGACAAACAGCCCTCCGAGCCGTGGGTTTATTTCAATAATGACAGGGCCTTCGGAAGTCATACGAAATTCAAGGTGAGCAATTGCATTGTTTAAACCAACGGCATTAAGGCAAGCTATAGCGTAGTTTTTGATTTGTTCCTGTTCTGATGGTGAAAATGATACAGGTGGAGTAATGAGTAGGTTTTCCAGCACGGTGTTGCTTTTCTCTGTCAGAATCAATTTTTCATTGATCAAGACTGGATATATAGTGTGTTGGTTAATGACACACTCAATCGTGCCTTCTATACCATCAATATATTCTTCCAACAGCAGGCTTTTTCCTGGAATGCTAATGTATTTTTCACCTTTAGGCGTCACGTATTCTTGTTGGTTACCCATAAAATCAGTGTAGTTAGAATGTTCGTAGTGGGCTGTAAATGTTTGGTAATGAACCTGTAATTCAGCCCAGTTGTTACATTTTTTGATAAAGACTGAGCACGCCCCAAAGGGAGGTTTTGCTATTAAAGGGTAGCCAATCATATTGGCTTGATAAGATAGTTCCTCTTCGTTATTGCACAATGCATAGCGTACTGAACGGATATCATGTTTTTTCAGTATCTGACGCATAAGGTATTTATTGTTACAGACGGCAATGGCATTGGAAGAAGAGTGCGATAACTCCATTTCCTGACATATTTCGGCAACAATACAGCCGACTTGCCCACTGGCAGAGGCATGGCCTGCATGGCATAAAATAGCGCGCAGGTTGTAGGTATCCAGTAAATCGTGGACTAGATCCCGCAAGGCATTCAATGTCATTGATTCTACATAAAAAACTTCGTCACTATCAGCGGAAAGACGTTCTGCATACTGGCGTCCTTGTAGTGCTGCGGTCAGGCAAAGCAGCCCCATTTCTTTTGCTGCGGTAAAGTGCGGTTCCCGATAGGTATATCGCGTGATTTCGGCATCATCAATATCAACAAACAAAATTGCGTTTGGTTTCATTTGGCATCCTTAAAATAAATAAGCTTTATTCGTTTTTATAGGACAGTGAGAAAAGTAGCTAACGCTTAGTTATCCAGCCATTCACATTGTTCGTTTTGCCAGTTGATAAAGCGGTAATAACGTTTGCCATTGAGGGTTTCAAAATAGGGCATCTCTTGTGGATGAGTAAACAGAGGAACAGTAAATTTACCTTTCATATGCGGCAGAACGTATTCCGGTAAGGCGATATTTGAAATGCGACGTTTGAGTTTACTCATGATAGAGATGGCATCGTTGATCGAGGCTTTATATTCAGAAGAACCTGGTGAGAAAGGCATAAAGTGATATAGATAGTAGGGTTTTACGCCCATGCGATACAGATCGATAAACAGCTTGTGGAGTGTTTTTTCGTTATCATTGATACCACGTAGGAAAGGCATATTGGAAAAAACAATCGGTACGGCACTTTGGATGCGACGAACGGCAGTTTGAAATTCTTCGCTGAGTTCAAATGGATGACAGACATGAACACCGAAGGCATTGATGCGGTATTTTTTCAATGTTTCTATCAGAGCATCTGTAATGCGGTAAGGGTTGAAGGTCAAAGCGCGGGAATGAATGCGGATTAGCAGGTCATCGCGGATTTCCCGGATGGAGGCCAATGATTCATTCAGCTTGTTATCTGTCAGCATTAAGGGATCGCCACCGCTCAGGATCACTTCTTCCACTGAAGATTGATATAACTGATTAGTTTTTTGAAAAATTTTGAATTGGGAAAGGAAAGAGCAGAAGAAAAAAGGATGCGTTGCTGCAAAGAGCATACATCCTTTTTTGAAGATTATTTAGCCAGATATTTTTCGATAGCGTGTTGAATTCCTCTGGCATCTAACCCTAAATCAGCTCGGATCTCTTCTTGTGTTCCCTGAGGGATAAAGTGATCAGGTAAACCGAGGTTTAATACAGGAACAGGCTGACTTGTTTGCATCAGCAGTTCATTGACACCGCTGCCTGCTCCACCCATGATGGCGTTTTCTTCCAGAGTGACCAACATATCATGGCTGGCGGCTATTTCTAGCACTAGTTGGTTATCCAGTGGTTTAATAAAGCGCATATCAACAACGGTTGCGTTCAAGGCTTCGGCGGATTGCAATGCGTCTGGTAGCAGTGTTCCGAAGTTCAGGATGGCAATGCGTTCTCCCTGACGGCGAACGATACCTTTGCCGATTGGCAATGCTTCCAGTGGCTGGAGTTCAGCACCTGTTCCGGTTCCTCGGGGATAACGAACAACCACCGGGCCGCCCTGATAGTGATGGCCAGTATGCAGCATCTGACGGCACTCATTTTCATCACTGGGTGCCATGATCACCATATTTGGGATACAACGCAGGAATGAGAGGTCGAATGCACCTTGATGGGTCTGTCCGTCCGCGCCGACAATGCCGCCACGATCGATGGCAAACAGCACGGGCAGATTCTGGATGGCGACGTCATGGATCACCTGATCATAAGCACGTTGCAGGAAGGTGGAGTAAATTGCCACAATCGGTTTGTAACCACCAATAGCCAGCCCTGCCGCAAAAGTGACCGAGTGTTGTTCGGCAATAGCCACGTCAAAGTATTGTTCAGGGTATTCGCGGGAGAAACGAACCATACCTGAGCCTTCCCGCATGGCAGGGGTGATCGCCATCAGTTTTTTATCATGGGCAGCTTCTTCACATAGCCAATCACCGAAGATCTTGGAAAATGTCGGGCGGGTATCTGAACTTTTCGGCAAGGAACCTGTAGCCGGATCGAATTTGGGGACAGCATGCCAACCGATGGGATCTTTTTCCGCAGGTGCATAACCACGGCCTTTTTTGGTCATGATATGCAGGAATTGCGGCCCTTTCAGCTCACGCATATTTTTCAGGGTCTGGGTCAGTGCCAATACGTCATGGCCATCGACAGGGCCGATGTAGTTAAACCCTAGCTCTTCGAACAGAGTTCCGGGAACGACCATGCCTTTGAGGTGTTCTTCGGTTTTCTTCAGTAACTCTTTGATGGGAGGCAAGTTGGAAAAGACTTTTTTGCCCCCTTCACGCAGGGTTGTATACAATTTGCCTGAAAGAAGATGCGCCAGATGGTTATTCAAAGCGCCAACGTTTTCAGAAATGGACATTTCATTGTCATTGAGGATAACCAGCATATCGGGATCGATATCCCCTGCATGGTTCATAGCTTCGAAAGCCATGCCAGCAGTGATAGCTCCATCACCAATGACGCAGACAGTCTTGCGGCCTTTGTCTTCATGTTTTGCCGCAATGGCCATGCCCAATCCAGCACTAATTGAAGTGGATGAATGGCCGACACACAGGGTGTCATATTCACTTTCATCTCGCCAAGGGAAGGGGTGGAGCCCATTTTTCTGACGAATAGTGTTAATGTGATCACGGCGTCCGGTCAATATTTTGTGCGGATAGGCCTGATGACCGACATCCCAAACTAAATTGTCAAACGGTGTTTTATAAACATAATGAAGTGCGACTGTTAATTCGACAGTGCCGAGGCCGGAAGCAAAGTGACCGCTGGAGCGACTGACACTATTGAGCAAAAATTGACGCAGTTCGTCGCATAACTTTGGCAAAGTGTCTTTGGGTAGCAGGCGAAGTTCTTCGGGAGTTTCCGCCAATGCCAATGTTGGATATTTCGCTATATCAATGCTCATGCTATGCCCGTTAAAATGCTATCCCGTTAGAAGTTGAATATTAAGAACCCTGTTGTTATCAGTGTGTAATTTCTGGGTTCGCCTCATGAGGCCATTTTATTGATTATTGGATTGCTGTTATAATCGACGAATAATATAACCAGTGATTAATGTAACTAGTAACTAATATGATTGCTGATTGTTATGGCTCACTTTTTTAACTGTTTCTTTCGATGATAAAACCAGCCAGTTTTTTTAAGATCACGGTGTTATAGGATTGTTTTTCCAGTTCAGTGAGTGCGGCGAGCGCTTCTTCATAGAGATCCCTCGCTTTTTTCTTGGCTTGTTCCAAACCCAATAGCGCAGGATAAGTGCTTTTACCAAGTTGCTGATCGTTCCCCTGCCGTTTGCCGATAACGTCTGTATTGCCAATGACATCCAGAATATCATCATGTACCTGAAATGCGAGGCCAATGGCTTGAGAATATTGATCCAGCAAAGGGAGTACTTCACGGCCACGTTGCCCAGCACTGTAAGCCCCAAGCCTGACGGCTGTACATATTAATGCGCCTGTTTTATGCCGATGGATTTGTTCCAGAGTAGCAAGGTCGATCTGTTTTCCCTCAGCTTCCAAATCCAGTGACTGCCCTCCGCACATGCCAGCAAGACCACTCGCTGTTGCCAGTTCAGCAACCATTGCAAGGCGATCGGATAAGGCAATATTTGGCATATCTTGCTTTGCCAGTATCTCAAATGCCAATGACTGTAATGCATCTCCAGCCAGAATTGCCAGACTCTCACCAAATTTGATATGGCAGGTAGGTTGACCACGGCGTAAATCGTCGTTGTCCATTGCCGGCAAATCATCATGGATCAGTGAATAGGCATGAATGCATTCTAAGGCGAGAGCAGGAGCATCAAGACTCTCTCTGGAAAGGCCAAACATTTCGCCTACGCTGTAAACCAAAAATGGGCGCAACCGCTTGCCACCTAGTACCGCGCCATGCAGCATAGCTGTCGCTAATGGGCTGTCCAAAAAAGGTAATGAAGAAAATGTTGCCATCAGCTTGTCATTGACATGTTGCTGACAAGCGCTTAAATGCTCTTCAAAAGGAGCCTTATATTGTTCAGACATAAATTTACTCAGCGTCAGGCGAAAATTCATCAAGTGGCGATTGTGCATCATGATTCAATAAAATCTGCACTCTTTGCTCCGCCTGTTGGAGGGTTTTTTGTCCCTGCCTTGCAAGTTGAATACCGCGTTCAAACTCATTTAATGCACTTTCTAAGGGGAGTTTCCCTGATTCCAGACGAGTGATAATTTCCTCCAGCTCTTTCAGGGAAGTCTCAAACGCTGGTGTCTGTTCGATTTCTGATGTTTGATTTGCTTTAGGCATAATGATTTAAGGTATGATTATTTAACGAATTACAGTCAAGCAAGTTCGCTACAGAATTGCAGAGTACCCTACTACACTGGAAGAAATAAATCATTCGTTACCGCTGTTTTTTTACAGTCGATATAGTGAGATTGGTGTTATACTCTACGCCCTATCTAACTGAACACTTAAGAACAATCATTGATATTGATTGTGATAGTTCAATACTGAATGACTACTATATCTTACTATGAAGTTTATCATTAAATTATTCCCAGAAATTACGATTAAGAGCCAGACCGTCCGGTTACGTTTTATTAAAATCCTTGCCAGCAATATCCGCAATGTGCTGAAAACATTATCAGAGGAGATTGCTGTTGTCCGCCACTGGGATAATATCGAAGTTCGAGCTAAAAATGATAACCTTGGTGGAGAAATTTGTGATGCACTAACACGTATCCCAGGTATTCATCATATCCTGCAAGTAGAAGAGCGAGATTTTCGTGACTTGCATCATATTTTTGAACAAGCTTACGAAGCCTATGGCCATTTGCTGCATGGAAAAACATTTTGTGTGCGTGTAAAGCGTCGAGGTAAGCATAGCTTCACTTCCAATGAAGTTGAACGATATGTCGGTGGTGGCCTGAATCAGCACATTGAATCCGCCAAAGTGAAATTAACGCATCCGGATGTGACGGTAAATTTAGAGATTGAACAGGATAAACTGATTCTGGTTAAAGCTCGTCATGAAGGGATCGGTGGTTTTCCTATCGGGACACAGGAAGATGTACTGTCGTTGATCTCGGGTGGGTTTGATTCCGGCGTTTCCAGTTACATGCTGATGCGCCGTGGCTGCCGCGTACACTACTGTTTCTTTAATCTTGGCGGTTCAGCTCATGAAATTGGTGTGAAACAGGTTGCCCATTATTTGTGGAATCGATTTGGCAGTTCCCATAAAGTCCGTTTTGTTGCTATTGATTTCGAACCAGTTGTCGCGGAGATCCTCGAAAAAGTGGATGACGGCCAGATGGGAGTTGTACTGAAAAGAATGATGGTCAGGGCATCTTCCAGGATTGCAGAGCGCTACGGTGTACAGGCAATTGTGACCGGAGAGGCTTTGGGGCAGGTATCCAGCCAGACTTTAACTAACTTAAGGCTGATTGACAATGCTTCTGATACGCTGATCCTCCGCCCTCTGATTTCTCATGATAAAGAGCACATCATTAAGTTGGCTCGTGAGATTGGTACGGAAGATTTTGCTCGTACCATGCCTGAATTTTGTGGCGTGATTTCAAAAAGTCCAACTGTGAAAGCGGTGAAAGCTAAAATTGAAGCGGAAGAAGCCAATTTTGATTTTGAGATTCTGGATCGTGTGGTAAGCGAAGCTCAAAATATGGATATCCGTCAGATTGCAATGCAGGCGTGTGAGCAGGTTGTTGAAGTGGAAACAGTCACTGAGTTTTCCACCAGTGATGTGCTACTGGATATTCGTGCGCCAGATGAGCAAGATGATCGCCCATTAAGTATGGATGGAATCGAAATTCAGTCATTGCCTTTCTATAAGTTGGGCACTCAGTTTGGTGATCTGCCAAAAGAGAAAAATTACCTGCTTTACTGTGAAAGAGGCGTTATGAGCCGCTTACAGGCTCTTTATCTACGAGAGCAAGGTTTCGAAAACGTGAAGATTTATCGGCCTTGATCTGGAATCTGGACGCAGAACTACTTACAGAAATGATATTTTGTAAGTAGTTTGTGCAAATCCGGTTTTTATTGCTGATGCTGGTAATTATTGACACCAAGTGGCAATACTAGCTGTGCAGCAAATTGACCCTTTCGGTGTATCGGCAACGATTTTGACGCTACGTGAATACGTTAGTATGAGGGTACCATCTGTTGCGGTACCGCTTTCGGTAACATCAATCTCTGCTCGAACCAGTAAATCAATAGTGGTAACAGCTTCGGTTTCTTCACTGCCGTGAGCCAGGCAGATGAGGGCGGAGGCGTTCATACTCCTCCTCCTTTCGTTTAATATATTGATAAATAATAGTATTTTCTTTAATGGGCAACCCATAAGCACGGGCTCGGCGTAGTAAAAAACCTGTAATGTAATCTATTTCTGTATGCCGTTGTGCTCGTATATCCTGTAGCATGGATGAATAATTTTCGGAAGTCTGTTCAATCACATTCATAACATAATCAACAAGCATCTGTTTGGTCGTATGCAGATTATCGCGTTCCATCACTTGGTGAATTTCGTCGCACAGTAAATCGATTTGCGCAGTATGCTGCAATAGATTGCCATTTTTGCAGTCATAAATTACTGTGAGTGGATTGATAATACAGTTGACGGCAAGCTTGAGCCAACTGATGGTGTGGATTTCATTGTGCCATGCCACATCGGGTAGTGCATAGTGTAAGACATCCGCCAGAAAACTGAATTTATCGGCGTTAGCCGTTGCGGAACCAATATGGGTAATACCTTGCGATTTGTGGTAAACAATGCCATTTTCCTGATAGGAGCCGTGAGTGGTCACACCAAGTAAAATGGGGTTGGGCAAAGGTAAAAATTCTTCCTGTGATCCCATTCCATTGTGTAGTAACAGGATCGGACAATGAGGGGAAAGTTTAGGGGCGAGGTTATTGATGGCATCGGAAACTTGCCATGCTTTTAAACAGACGAGCAACAATTCGCTTTCGGTGAGATGTTTTTCGTCATTGGCAGGAAATTGTTGATCAAATACCTTACCATTGAAGTTATCGATACGAACCGAGACAAAAGGTTGTGGAACCCTTATCCATGTTTGAATGTCATGATTTTGCTGGGATAAGGCCACAAGCCACAGTTTACCTATAGCACCACAGCCAAGAACGGTGATTTTCATATACTTCCTTGAGATGAGAGGCACTTTTATGGAGAACCTCGAAACAATGCTGATTTCAAACGGCCTTAAATCAAACGATCTCAAATCAAACGAGCTCAGAAAGTAGCGTAAATGCCAAAAGATCGCAGAACCTCCCGAGTATAGATCTTTTGCCAATAATGGAAAGCGGTTATCATGCCAACTTATTGATAAGGAGGAGGTGACTGGTAATGCCATCATTTGATATTGTTTCAGAAGTTGATATGCAGGAAGTGCGTAACGCAGTAGAGAACGCACAGCGAGAATTAACCAATCGCTGGGATTTTCGCAACGTCAATGCGAGTTTTGAATTAAACGAGAAGAACGAATCAGTTAAGATTGCGAGTGAATCTGACTTTCAAGTCAACCAATTGGTTGATATTCTTCGTGAAAAATTTGCCAAGCGTGGAGTTGATGGCTCGGTGCTCAATGTTGCTGAAAATATGGTTCATAGCGGTAAAACCTTTAGTGTAGAGGCAACCTTACTGCAAGGTATTGATACACCATTGGCGAAGAAGATTGTGAAGCTGATCAAAGACAGCAAACTGAAAGTGCAGGCACAGATTCAGGGTGAACAAGTCCGGGTTACAGGCAAAGCGCGCGATGACCTGCAAAGTGTGATGACACTGGTTCGTGGTGCAGAGTTGGGGCAACCTTTCCAGTTTACTAATTTCCGTGATTAATTTACGGTAATCGACGGTTTTTTTTGGATTGACCAAAATATTTAAGGGAAGCAGAGTAATTTCAGTAATTACTAATGCTTCCCTTAATAAATTTCCCATCAAATAAACTTGATTATTTTTATTTAAAATAATTTCCGAGTGAATTTCTATTTTTTTGTAGAACGCGATTCATAATATAATACTAATAAATGATGAGGTATAAAGTTAAAAATGCGTGAGTTAGGATGATGATCGAAGTTATATAGTTAGACATGTAATTCTAATTTTAAATAAAGGAGAGTTTATGTCAAAGTTAACTCAGTTGGATCCTCGCAGTGAAGAATCTTACCGTTTAGATCATTTTATTTCGGCAACAGAAACAACAAAATTTAGTTATACATCTGGAAGAGTTGCTTTACCCGTTTATAATAAATATAACGTTAAAAATAAACCTAAGGTCATAGGTTATTATACTGATTGGTCACAATATGATAGCCGCCTGCAAGGTAATCAAACTCCTTCAGCGCGGGGAAGAGGTATTGATTTACAACACTTGCTTGATAACCCTTTCGCCTATGATAAATTAATTATCGGTTTCTGTGGGATAGTAGGTGATCAAGGTGAGAAAAAAGCGTTAATTTCTCGGGCAGCACCGAAGTTTGGTCGTTACAATAATGGTGAAGTCACATTTACCGATGAATGGGGCGATTGTCAATCTTATGTAAACTGTACTTTCCCTAGGTGGCAAGACGTTCAAATGCCCAGAGATTTCAAGCAGGACAAATCTATGGGAGTGCTAGGTGGGTTGGCAAAAATACAGGATGCAGCAAGGGCGCAAGGCCATGAACTAGTAATGTCATTCAGCGTCGGTGGTTGGACCATGAGTAATGGTTTTTACAATATGGTCAGGAACAGCCAATTGAAATCCAAATTTATTTCCAGTTTGATCGATATCTTTAAACGCTTCCCCATGTTCACTGAAGTAGATATTGATTGGGAATATCCTGGAGCGAAAGGAAACGATAACCCGCACGACCCGAAAGACGGTGAGTATTATATTAGCCTAATCCGAGATTTATCTTCTGCATTTAAGAATGCAGGACGTTCTGATATTAAAATTAGTATCGCTTGCTCTGCCGTACCAGATATTATGGAAAAATCCAAAATACCTGAATTATTAAAGGTTGGATTATATGGAATTAATGTCATGACCTATGATTTCTTTGGTACTCCGTGGGCTGATAAGTTAAGGCACCATACTAATTTGCGCCGTTATCCTGGTAGTGAAAATAGTGTGGAAAAAGCGGTTGAGTATCTACTCAGTGTTGGTGTGCCATCTCAAGCTATCAATATTGGTTATGCTGGATATTCTCGTAATGGCAAAAATACTAATATTACCAGTTATTCACCATTATCGGGCAGCTATAGCCCTGAAATGGGTACGACGACTGGGACATTTGAGTCCGGTTCAACAGAATGGTATGACACGATATATAATTATTTGAATCTAGAGTCTCGTCAAGATAGAAATGGTTTTACCCTTTATACAGATGAAGTTGCGGATGCAGACTATCTTTATAACCAAAACAGTAAATTGTTTATATCACTGGATACACCGCGTACAGTGAAAGCCAAAGCAAAATATGCATTGGAAAAAAATCTAGGTGGAGTATTTACTTGGACAGCAGATCAGGACAGAGGGCCATTAGTGAATGCAGCTCGTGAAGGTCTGGGGTGCCCATTGTTGATTAAGAAAATTGACATGGAGCCTTTCTATTATAAAGGCAAAACTAACAAATAAAGTGTTATGTTTAAAGCATGGTATTGGGTAAATTACCCAATACAGACATAGTACGGTGCTAGGGTATTATTTCTATGCACCGTACTGTTCTATTACAAACGGCGGCGATTATTTATGAGACAGCACAAGCTGTTCTAATTGCTCTCGGTTGGTCTGTTTTGTATCAACTTTGACATATGCACTGAGTTCTTCTAATGCGATGACAATATCTTTCACACCCGCCTGTGACAATATTTTCTTTTCTAAGATGTCAGGATTATTCAATTGATCGGGTAAGACAATTCTGATGCTGCTGACATAAGGTGGTTGATGTAGTGTCAGGCTGATAATAAACCAGAGTGCGGTTAGCACAATACCCCCCATAAATACCAATGATGCGCCTTGCAGTTCATAGAGCATTCCACCGAGGAAACCTCCCAATGCGACACCGAGGAATTGACTGGTAGAGTAAATACCCATCGCCGTACCTTTGTAACCAGCGGGCGCTTCTTTGCTGATGAGTGATGGTAAAATAGCTTCCATGATATTAAAAGCAAGGAAGAATATCTGAATACCTGCAAAAATTCCCCAAAGGTGTGAGCTCACTGACCATAAAATTAATTCGGCGATGAATAATAGGCCGATGCAAAGTAAAAAAACCTGTTTCATACGGCGTTTTTTTTCTGCGTAGATAATGAAGGGTAAAACAGCAATAAAAGAAATGAGGGTAGTAATTAAGTAAACTTTCCAGTGTTGTTGTGGTGGAAAGTCTGCTTTTTCCATGATGAGGGGGAGAGCAATAAAACTCGACATTAATAAAGTATGCAGGCTGAGAATACCAAAATTGAGTTTTAGTAGCTGAGAGTCAGAGAGCACACGTCGAAAACTGCCACGGGCAATTCCAGATTCGCGATTCAGTATGTGTTTATGAGCAGGAGGTACAGCGAATAAGGTGATCAAGATACCACAACTGGCCAGGATCGCTATTGCGCCAAACAGGCCATTTAACCCTATTTGGTGTGTGATGATAGGGCCAATAACAATAGCAAAGGCGAAGGTAATACCAAAACTAATGCCAATGAATGCCATCGCTTTTGTACGATTCTGTTCGCGAGTAAGATCAGAAAGTAATGCCATGATTGCAGCAGATATTGCCCCAGCACCCTGTAAGGCTCTGCCGATAATAATGCCCCAAATAGAGTCGCTCAAAGCCGCAGTAATACTGCCTAGAACAAAGATAAGCAGCCCACCGATGATTAGGGGTTTTCTACCGATTTTGTCTGAAAGCAATCCGAATGGGATTTGAAATATTGCCTGTGTCAAGCCGTAGATGCCAATGGCAATCCCGATCAGCGCTTCGCTGGAACCCCGTAATTCTAAGCCATAGGTCGTTAAAACAGGTAAAACCATGAACATACCTAACATGCGCAGAGAAAAAACAGAACCTAAGCCCCATGTTGCTCGAAGTTCAAGCGGAGTCATTTTATTATCGTTCATGATACCTCAGAAAATTCGATATGACATTTCACTTAAATAGGAATATGCCACTGTAAAATGCTAATTATCTCATTAGTAATTAAATTATATGAATAAAAAATAACGTTTATAAATAAACAAGTTGTAAATGAATTAAGAGATAAGGGAAAGGAAAAAAGAGCAGGGGGAAAACCCTGCCCTCTTGATATTACCGAACGTAAGTCAGAAGAGTTTCTGGAGATGCTGTTGAATCGACAGACATCATGACGCTTAAAGACATGATAGCGACAATAGAAAACATAAATAACTTACGGGCCCAGATACGATCATTAGCAGTTTTATAACCCGATAATGCCATACCTAACCACCAGATACTCACTGCGGCGGCTACGATGAGGTATTTGTAACCTGCGTAGCCGCTGATTGTCAGCATCAAGGTGGCAACCATAAAGGCCAGAATATATAGAGTGATGTGGTTTTTCGCCACAGAAATACCCTTAATTACTGGCAATACTGGAATGTTGGCGGCCTGATAATCTTTGAACCGAAAAATAGCAATGGCATAAGAGTGAGGCATTTGCCATAAACTGAAGATTAACAACAGTATGAGTGCCCCTGTGTCAAACTGCCCCGTTACTGCACAATAACCAATAACTGGAGGTGCTGCACCTGACAAGCTACCAACCAGAGTGCCGTAAACAGATTTTCTTTTCATGTAGAGGCTATAAACCCCAACATAAATCAAAAACCCGATGAGGGCTAACTGCATTGCTAAAGCATTGGCTGCTATATAGAGCAGCACTATGCCAGCAATACCTAGCACTGAGGCGTAAATCAGGCTGATTTTCGGATCGATAAGCCCTTTAACAAGGACCCTGTTTTTTGTTCTCTCCATGATTCGGTCGATATCGCGGTCGATATAGTTGTTAAATACACAACCAGATGCAACTACCAACGATACTCCGAGCATCGTAGCAAAGAACAATGGGTAATCTATTACGCCCTTGGAAGCGAGTAGAAAACCTCCAACCACAGAAATTAGATTTCCGAAAATAATTCCTGGTTTGGTCACTTGCAGGTATTGCTTAATCATTCAAGTCAACTCTTTAATCAACCATCATATTGATGTTCAGGTTGTACATAATCCACAGAGAGCCGACAACAACGATAGCGATGACAAGCAATGTGAATATCAAAGCGACGAGGTTCCAACGTTCTTCAGACGATGTGTTCATGTGCAGAAAACAGACGAAATGTACAAAGATCTGAATCACGGCCATGCCGATAACTGTAAGCAGGATTGTGCTCTGGGAAGCACTGCCATCCATCACCATCCAGAATGGAATTACGGTCAGTATGACTGACAGGATAAAACCAATCATGTAGGTTTTGAAACTGCCGTGGTCGGCACCGGAATGAGAAGTATTTGGATGACTCATTACATAGCTCCCATCAGATAAACGACAGTAAATACACAAATCCATACTACGTCGAGGAAGTGCCAGAACAGGCTCAGACAACTCAGACGAGTACGATTCACTTCCGTCAGACCACGGCGTGCAACCTGAACCATCATGATAATAATCCAGATCAAGCCACAAGTTACGTGGATACCGTGAGTGGCAACCAAAGCAAAGAAGGATGACAGGAATGCACTGCGATCAGGGCCAAAACCTTCTGAAATCAGTTTATGGAATTCATAGATTTCCATCGAAACGAAACCGAGGCCGAACAAGAAAGTAATGAACAGCCACAAGTTAACTTGGCCTGTTTTACCTTTGTTCATGCTCAGCATGGCGAAACCATAGGTGATACTGCTGAACAGTAGCAGGAAGGTTTCGACCAGAACAAATGGCAATTCAAAAATATCTTTACCGGATGGACCGCCTGCCGTGCCGTTGGCCAGTACTGCATAAGTGGCGAACAGGCTTGCAAACAGAACCAAGTCACTCATCAGGTAGATCCAGAAGCCAAATATCTTCATGGAGCCTACGTCATGGTGCCCATGATGCTCATGGGCGGCTGTGTTGTTAAGGGTTTGAGTCGACATTATTTCACACCTGCCTTTCTCAGTTCTTCGTAATGCTGATTTTCAGTTTTTTCAACTTCAGCTACAGGAACGTAGTAATCAACATCTTCGTCAAAGCTTTTCACGATCCAAGTGATGATAGTACCGGCGAAACTTGCGATAGCCAGCCACCAGATATCCCAGATCATGGCAAAGCCGAAGATCAGGAGGAACGCACTGATAATGATGCCCGCGCTTGTGTTTTTAGGCATATGAATTTCTTCATATTTAGCCGGACGTTTATGAGCAGTGTCTTTCTCCTTCATATCCCACCATGCGTCACGAGTCTGGATATGAGGAACTTCAGCAAAGTTATAGAATGGAGGCGGAGATGAAGTTGACCATTCCAAAGTACGGCCACCCCATGGGTCACCAGTCAGATCACGGTTTTGTTCACGGTCACGGATACTGACGTAGAACTGAATAACCTGACACAGAATACCAAGAGCAATTAAGACAACGCCACCCGCTGCAACAACCAGCATAGTGTGAAATGCAGGGTCGATATCTTGGCTCAGACGGCGGGTCATGCCCATGAAGCCCAGTGCGTACAGTGGCATAAAGGCTACGAAGAAACCGGTGATCCAGAACCAGAATGCACGGATACCCCATTTTTCGTTCAGTGTGAAACCAAACGCTTTCGGGAACCAGTAAGCAGTACCTGCGAAGCAGCCAAATACCACACCACCAATAATAACGTTATGGAAGTGAGCAATCAGGAACAAACTGTTATGCAGAACGAAGTTCGCACCAGGTACGGCCAGCAGAACACCTGTCATACCACCAATGGAGAAAGTGACGAGGAAGCCAACAGTCCACAGCATTGGGGTTTTAAATTCGATACGACCACGGTACATGGTGAACAGCCAGTTGAAGATCTTAACCCCAGTTGGGATAGAGATAATCATCGTGGCGATACCAAAGAAGGCGTTGACGTTCGCGCCAGAGCCCATCGTAAAGAAGTGGTGCAGCCATACAATGAACGACAGAATGGTAATAACAATCGTCGCCCATACCAGAGAGGTATAACCAAACAGACGTTTTTTCGCGAAGGTTGCTGTGACTTCAGAGAATATACCAAAGACAGGCAGAACCAGAATGTAAACTTCTGGATGGCCCCAAGCCCAGATCAGGTTGATGTACATCATCATATTGCCGCCCATATCATTGGTGAAGAAATGGGTGCCCATATAACGATCCAGAGTTAACAGTGCAACAGTGACTGTCAGGATTGGGAATGCTGCAATAATCAGTACGTTAGTACACAGTACGGTCCATGAGAAAACAGGCATTTTCATCATAGACATCCCTGGCGCACGCATACGCAGGATAGTCACGAAGAAGTTAACGCCCGTCAGCAATGTACCGATACCGGAGAGCTGGAGACTCCATATCCAATAATCAACACCAACCCCGGGGTTGTATAATTTACCCGATAGAGGAGGGTAGGCCAGCCAGCCTGTCTGTGCGAACTCACCTACACCGAGGGAGAGGTTGATCAGTACGACACCGACAACGAATAACCAGAAGCTCAGTGAGTTCAGGAATGGGAAAGCAACGTCACGCGCCCCGATTTGCAGGGGTACTACGATGTTCATCAGACCGACAACGAACGGCATTGCCATGAAGAAGATCATGATAACGCCGTGGGCGGTAAATATTTGATCATAATGGTGCGGGGGCAGGAAGCCGGCTTCACCTGCGGAAGCCAGAGCTTGCTGTCCACGCATCATGATGGCATCAGCGAAACCGCGAACCATCATGACCATGGCAACGACGATATACATGATACCGATTTTTTTATGGTCAACGCTGGTTAACCATTCGCTCCAGAGCCATTTCCATTTACGGAAATAAGTTAAGGTACCGACAACCGCCAGTCCCCCGAGAAGGATTGCAATCAGAGTCACCACAATAATGGGTTCATGTAGTGGGATTGCATCCAGTGTTAATTTTCCCCACATGCCTTTATTCCTCAACACCTGCATGAGCCGGCTGACTCATATGCATATTATGATCCGCAGCTTCACCATGTTCTGTTTTGCCGTGACCTGCCGTACCAAACATACCACCATGTTTCATGTCACCCATGAATTTGGTGATAGTTTCTTGGAATAGCTTTGGTTTCACGCTTGAGAAGTATTCAACAGGATTATTTTGGCTTTTTTCAGCTAAGTCATTAAACGCCTGCACAGTATCCAGGGTTTTAGGTGATGCCTTAACTTTCTGCACCCACTGTTCAAAACTTTCACGATCGGGTGTTGCTGTTGCAGTAAATTTCATGCCAGAGAAGCCTTCGCCACTATAGCTTGCTGAGAACCCTTTATATGTATCCGGTGTGTTAGCAATCAAGTGCAGTTTTGTCTGCATGCCTGCCATCGCATAAATCTGACCGCCTAACTGTGGGATGAAAAAGGAGTTCATCACAGAGTCTGACGTGATTTTGAAGTTCACGGGAACATTGGTAGGGAATGCAATTTCGTTTACTGTCGCAATGCCTTGTTCTGGGTAAATAAATAGCCATTTCCAGTCAAGGGAAATAACTTCAATCGTTACCGGTTTTTCTTCATAGTCCAATGGCTTATATGGATCGAGTTCCTGAGTCGTTTTCCATGTAATAGTTGCCAAGACGATGATAATCAGAATAGGCACAGTCCAGACGACAAGCTCAATTTTATTTGAGTGTGCCCAGTTTGGACGGTAAGTAGCAGATTTATTGGCTTCCCGGTAACGTAGAGCAAAAATGATTGCCATTACGATAGCCGGAATAACAACGATCAGCATCAGGCCAAACGCTGTCAGTATCAGCGTTTTTTGCTCAACGCCGATCGCCCCTTTGGGATTCATCAATACCATATCACAACCGCTTAGCATTAAAGTGGCTGCGAGTAATGACGACAACCCAATAGTTTTTTTGTATTTCATAAGTCTCATTGAGCGACCCCAGATAACAAAAGCTTTATTGTCGTTTCATCAGTGCGGGCATTCTACGGTAAGGTCACCGGAGTGTAAACAATTGTAATGGAAGCAAGATAACTTGTAGGCTTTTTATGTTAGAGGGATCACATGTGATGTAAGGTTTAACAAAAAGTTAATTTCAGATAGTTATTTTAACCAAGAGTTCAAAATAAGTATTTATTTTAAAATAACTTACTATTTTTAAAAAGGAAAAATTGACGAAAACCAAAGGAAATAAAGCTAAAACAAGCGTTTTTAACAATATAATAACCGTTGTTTATCGGTGTTGATGAGCAGCTTGTTGCTGCTCATCAGTTAAATTTATTTTAGAAGTTATATTTTACACTGTAAACAATGCCATCCTGCAAGAAATCTTCGCCTAATTTGTTATCCGCATAGCGATATTGAATCCCAGTAGTAAAGGAAGGATGTGGAGTCCACCATAACCCGACAGCACCATTGATACCCTCTCGGCCACCGTTGCCGTAGCGCTGATTACGGTTCAACTCAATTTCATTCCAGTTCGTAATACTGAATTTTTCTTGCCAGAGTTGGAAATCGTACCCTGCAACCCAGCCTACGACATAACCATTATTACCTGAGTAAAAAGTTTGATCAACATAGTGAAGTGCGACAAAAGGTTTGAACCAAACACCAGCCAGTGTGGTGTTATAGCCCAATCCATAGAGAGTATTTACTTCATGGAAGTTGCCACCGTTGGCTTTGCCTGGCAGTGAATAGGTACCATAAACATGACCATAAAGGTTGAACCCAGTATCACCTAGATAAAAACGACCTGTGGTTTTGAAGGTGTAGCGCTGGTTATCACCGGGCTGTGCAGTTTTGCTGTTAAATGGATTTTCTAAATCAAGGAAACCATATAGCTCGCCCCAACTGAACTCTGATCCACCTTCTAGTTCCAAATAAGCAAAGTCATCTTTATGTGAGGTCTGCCCTGTTTTTTGAGTGGTGTGTTTGGTCCAGTCAAGGTAGTTCATGCTGACATTGGCAAAACCCCACTGGTATTCCGCGCTGGCTGATGCAGAAACCAAGGCAGTAGCAACTGCGGTGAGTGTCAAAATATGTCTTTTCATAAATTCCCTTTATATGGTTTTAGGATAAATAAAGATGTCTTGAATGGTTCGGAATAAAATAATTCGGATAATAATATTTGTTAGTGTGAATATAAATGTTCCGCTCTTAAAAAAGACGTTTTCCAAGTCACATAATGGCTGTTTTTATTTTTATTGTGAAGTTTATCACTAAAATAAGGCAGCCAAAGGTTGAACCCTGCCAACCTTTGGCTTTTTCAGAAAGCGCATCTAAGATGCTATAGTAGGAGTTCTGGGGGAACACACTAAGCGAATTTGGTTTTCCTCAAAGCTAAATAATCCAGCGCTCCTCCCAATAGAAGTCCTACAGTACCCATTGCGATACTGAATGAGAATACGGGCGAAATTGCTTTTTGAAGTCCATCGAGGACGATAAAATGAGTAATACTACTGATGATAATTATCAGGCAGCTACAGATTAACCAAATTATAAATATGGAGGCGGCGAGCAGCATGATAATGAAGGCAATCCGATAATAGCTCTTGAATAATGTGCGGGAAATGAAATTATCGTTTTTTTCGGTATAAGTCAGTGTATTACGGCAGATAAATAAAAGCCACAGACCCGGTAATCCGATGAAAATGGAGAACAGATAAAACATAGGCCAGCCATGAGATTCAGCGAACCACCCCGCAACCGGGCCGACATAAACCCGTCCAATTGCTGCTAATGCAGAAAGCAGGGCAAATTGTGTCGCTGAAAATGATTTATTGCATAAGGTCATTAACAGGGCGACAAACGCTGCTGTTCCCATGCCACCACAGATATTTTCCAGAAAAACAGCGCCCCCCATCACGTAGATGTCTTTGGGAGTAACGGCAAGTATCCAATAACTCAAATTTGAAACGGTCTGGAGAATGCCAAATATCATCAGAGCGCGAAACAGGCTCCATTTATGCATCAAATAGCCGCCATATAGAGCGCCTACAATGGTAGCAGCCAGACCGAGGGTTTTATTGATCATACCGACTTCAGCAGCAGTGAAGCCAACACCACGTATAAGGAACGTTGTACTGAGAGAGAGCGCAAATGCATCAGCAAGCTTATACAGTACAATTAATAGCAGGATAAGCCAGGCATTGTTTCGGCTAAAGAAATCAGATAAGGGTTCTAATACTGCCTGATGTAATGTTTTTGGTGGCGCTGTATTAATTTTTGGTTCTTTGGCAGTAAGTGTGGCATAAACACCAATGAGCATCATACCTGCCATTATCAAGTACATATTCTGCCAGCCAATATAGGTGGTCAGCCACAATGCTAAACCACCGGAAACCAGCATGGCTATCCGATACCCCAGAACGGAAATTGCGGCACCGGAACCGCGCTCTTCCTGTGAAAGTAAGTCGGTTTTATAGGCGTCAAAGATAATATCTTGGGAAGCGGAAAAGAATGCGACAGAGACGGCTAATGCTGCGAGCCACCATAAATGTTCAGATGGTTTGAGGAAAGCCATTGTGGCAATACTGACGATAAGCAGGAGTTGAGTGACCAGCATCCATCCCCGCCGCCGCCCTAAAAATGAGGGCGAATATCTGTCCATTGCCGGAGCCCAGAGGAATTTAAAGACATAGGCTTGACCAACCAAAGTGAAAAAACCGATGGTTTTGATATCCAGATTTTCAATTGTCATCCATGCCTGTAATGTTCCTCCCGTGAGTGCTAGGGGTAGACCAGAGGCAAAACCTAGTAAAAGAAGGATGTAATAATTGCGTAGTGTGGATAGCTTATTGAGATAATGATTAGTCATGAGCCTCCCAAGAAAACTTTCTGCACATTACCTAACTGGGCAGAGTTTGGCAGAAAGTTTTTTCATCTCCTGTTAGCGAACGTTTTGTTTGATGAAGGTGCTGACTGACAAATCTTGAGCCATGTCTGCGATCACGTCAGATAAAACTGTGTTTACGGCATCAGCAATTTTCGCATTTGTTGCACTTAATGGCCCTTGAACATTGTAGCTAGTGCGATAGTTTTTGATTTGCTGACTGCCATCTTGGGCATAAACAATAATGGAGATTTCTGCTTTTGTAGAAATATCGTGGCGTAGACTCCCTTCCTTTACATTGGCATAAAGCTGATTCACAACGACTTGTAAGTTGGCATTGGCGGGGGAACCAATCATATAGCCGCGAGCTACCATTTGCTTTTCCAGTGCTTCTTGGAGTAAAAACCGTAAATCACGGGAAGGTGTCAGGGTAACCAGTCTGGCATCACGGTTAACTTGAGCCAGTGCTTGAGATTGACGATGATCGACCCCACTAATACTGATTGTGATCGCTTTCATTGTCGGATCTACGGGTGGCAGGGTAATTTTTGGTTGAATTGCCAATGTATTGCCGGAGTTTGCACAGCCAGCTAAAAAGAAAAGTGCAAGCAATGAAGTAAATATTTTTTTTAGCATGTAGATTTTCTCATTCAGGATACGGATACCCGATATATTAATACCGGTAGTATAAACAGTCGCAATCATAGCATTGCCATTGGTAGCGGCATATCCCTAATGAATGCTTGAAACATAGGGAGAAATACCCCCAAGTAAATTCTGTTAAAGATATTTGGCTACTCTGATGTTATAACTCACGGGAAATAAACTAGAATCAATTATATGGTTGATAAATAACCTTTGGTGATGAAGGAGAATGGGATGGTTCGTCAGGAAATAGAAATAAAGTTACAGGCGGCATTTAAGCCTTCTCATCTGGAAGTGATCGATGAAAGTTATCGTCATAATGTGCCAGCAGGTTCTGAAAGCCATTTTAAAATAATTGTGATCAGTAATGAATTTGTCGATCATCGAGTACTTAACCGCCATCGCGCAGTATATAGTGTCTTAGCCAAAGAGCTGGAAGAAGGCGTACATGCTTTAGCGCTTCATACTTATACGGAAAAAGAGTGGGCAGAATTGGGAGACACTGTTCTAGCTTCGCCTGCATGCCGGGGAGGAAGAACGACGACGTCAGGTTTGTGATTTTTCCGGGTTAGACTATATATCCTGCTTAATTTTTTATTTTATTAATCTGATTTTAATTTTAGACTTCAGCCTTCGGGCTGTATTTTTGTATATATTCACACCGGATAGACGATATCGTGATGCAGTCATTGAGCCATGTTTATCACAGAAGTCAACGAATATTGCCTGCTTCTGTCTGCAATTCTCGACTCATACTGTCTGCGTCGCTATAATGCTGCGTCTGAATTTTTAGAATGGTTTCGGGACGCTTCTGATCACAGGGATTCTCGGTTTTTAAATACGACCGCCCCGGTTCTTGATGAGTGTTGTAATCAGCCAGTTTTTCAGGCATTACGACATTCTGAAGTTGACCGAGCACTATGATTTTTTTGAGGTAACAAGATGCAAGTTTCTGTTGAAACCACTCAAGGCCTTGGGCGTCGTGTATCAATCACCGTTCCTGCTGCCGACATTGAAAAAGCAATTAGCAGTGAATTGGTTAATGTAGCGAAAAAAGTCCGTATCGACGGTTTCCGTAAAGGCAAAGTGCCTATGAATATCGTCAAACAGCGTTACGGCGCTTCCGTTCTGCAGGATGTTCTTGGTGATCTGATGCAACGCAATTTCGTCAATGCGATCATTGAGAATAAAATTAATCCAGCAGGCGCACCAAGCTATAAACCAGAGCAGTTTAAAGATGGTGAAGACTTCATTTATGCTGTTGAGTTTGAAGTTTATCCAGAGATCGAACTGAAAGGTCTGGAAGAGATCGAAGTTGAAAAACCGGTTGTTGAAGTTAAAGATGCAGACGTTGACGCTATGCTGGAAACTTTGCGTAAACAACAGGCAGATTGGAAAGAAACTGATGAAGCAGCGGCTGCGGAAGATCGCGTCACTGTTGACTTCACTGGTTCTGTTGATGGCGAAGAGTTCGAAGGCGGCAAATCAACTGATTTCGTTCTGGCAATGGGCCAGGGCCGTATGATCCCTGGTTTTGAAGAGGGCGTCGTTGGCCACAAAGCGGGTGAAGAATTTACCCTCGATGTGACTTTCCCAGAAGATTATCATGCAGAAAACCTGAAAGGGAAAGCTGCAACGTTTGCTATCAACCTAAAGAAAGTTGAACAGCGTGAACTGCCAGAACTGACCGAAGAGTTTATCAAACGTTTTGGTATTGCTGACGGCACTGTTGATGGTCTGCGTACTGAAGTGCGCAAAAATATGGAACGTGAACTGAAGAACGCGGTTCGTAGCCGTATCAAGACTCAGATCCTTGATGGTCTGGTTAATGCGAACGAAATTGAAGTTCCAGCAGCGGTTATTGATGGCGAAATTGATGTGTTACGCCGTCAGGCTGCTCAGCGTTTCGGCGGCAATGAAAAACAAGCTCTGGAATTGCCACGTGAACTGTTCGAAGAACAGGCAAAACGCCGCGTTGTTGTTGGTTTGTTGTTAGGTGAAGTCATTAGCAGCAATGAGCTGAAAGTTGACGAAGATCGCGTTAATGTGTTGATCGAAGAGATGGCTTCTGCTTACGAAGATCCAAAAGAAGTGATCGAATACTACAGCAAAAATAAAGAAATGCTGAACAACGTCCGCAATATTGCTCTGGAAGAGCAGGCTGTTGAATTTGTTCTGAATAAAGCAAAAGTTTCTGAAAAAGAAGTCGGCTTTAATGATCTTATGAACCAAAATCAACTGGCATAAGTTTCATTTATTGATTACCTGAGATAATGAAATTTCTCTCAGTAATGCAAACCCGCAGGCTATGCTTGCGGGTTTTTTTATTGTCCTTGAAAAAAACAGATTTAACCTCATATCCTTTCTTACTATTATGTAAGGGCTTACTACTTTTTAGGGGGAGAAAGCCCTCTGTTAGTTAACTTTGGATCATGGTCATCATCGCTTATCTCAAGTAGAATCAGTTATGAATGGCACCAGCGTGAGTTCTATTAGGAGACGGAAATGTCATACAGTGGCAAGCAAGATAAATATGCACCTAACATGTCTTTGGTGCCGATGGTGGTTGAACAAACTGCACGTGGAGAACGTGCATTCGATATTTACTCCCGTTTATTAAAAGATCGAATTATTTTTCTGACTGGGCCAGTTGAAGATCATATGGCGAACTTAATTGTTGCCCAAATGTTATTCCTGGAAGCAGAAAACCCAGAAAAAGATATTAACTTATATATCAACTCTCCGGGTGGGGTTATTACAGCGGGTATGTCTATTTATGACACGATGCAATTTATCAAGCCGGATGTGAGTACTATCTGTATGGGGCAAGCCTGTTCAATGGGGGCATTCCTGTTGACAGCTGGAGCAAAAGGTAAGCGTTTCTGTCTGCCAAATTCTAGGGTCATGATTCACCAGCCATTAGGTGGTTTCCAAGGGCAGGCGACAGATATTGAAATTCATGCGCAGGAGATACTCAAGGTTAAAGCTCGCATGAATGAGTTGATGGCGAAACATACTGGCAAACCACTTGAGAAGATCGTCGAAGATACAGAACGCGACCGTTTCTTATCAGCTGCAGAATCCGTAGAATACGGTTTGGTTGATAGTATATTTACCCAGCGCAACTAATTTATTGACAATTACTTTATTACTCCGACGCTATAAGTTTAAGGGCGTTTCTTTGTTGGCGCCTTACTCGGCGGAGTAATGACAGCGTATTTTCTGTTATGCCAGATAAACTGGGATAACAGCTCATAAAGTGAGGTTGACTGATGACAGATAAGCGCAAAGACGGTTCAGGAAAGCTGCTGTATTGCTCTTTCTGCGGGAAAAGCCAACATGAAGTTCGGAAATTAATAGCTGGCCCGTCAGTGTATATCTGCGACGAATGTGTTGATTTATGTAATGATATCATTCGCGAAGAAATTAAAGAACTAGTACCACACCGTGAGCGTAGCGCCTTGCCTACTCCTCATGAAATTCGTCAACATCTGGATGATTATGTTATCGGTCAGGAAACGGCGAAGAAAGTGTTAGCAGTCGCTGTTTATAACCATTACAAGAGACTGCGTAATGGTGACACTAATAACGGTGTGGAATTAGGAAAGAGTAATATTCTGCTGATTGGCCCAACAGGTAGTGGTAAAACCCTGCTTGCTGAGACACTCGCCCGTTATTTAGATGTGCCTTTTACTATGGCTGATGCTACGACACTGACTGAAGCTGGTTATGTTGGTGAAGATGTAGAAAATATTATCCAGAAACTGCTGCAAAAGTGTGACTACGATGTGCAGAAAGCGCAGCGTGGGATTGTATATATTGATGAAATAGATAAAATTTCTCGCAAATCTGATAATCCGTCAATTACTCGTGATGTCTCGGGAGAGGGCGTTCAGCAGGCACTTTTGAAGCTGATTGAAGGTACAGTGGCAGCGGTTCCTCCTCAAGGTGGCCGTAAACATCCACAGCAGGAATTTCTTCAGGTTGATACCTCTAAGATCTTGTTTATCTGTGGTGGTGCATTTGCAGGATTGGACAAAGTTATTAGCCAGCGTTTGAATGTCAGCTCGGGTATCGGTTTTAGTGCTACAGTTAAAGGCGAGTCGGAGAAAGCAACAGAAGGCGAATTGCTTGCTCAGGCTGAACCGGAAGATTTGATCAAATTTGGGTTAATTCCTGAATTCATTGGCCGTCTGCCAGTTGTGGCAACATTGACTGAACTAAGTGAAGATGCATTGATTCAGATCCTACAAGAGCCAAAAAACGCGTTGACCAAACAGTATCAGGCTTTGTTTAATCTGGAAGGTGCTGAACTTGAGTTCAGAAAAGAAGCGCTGACAGCGATTGCGAAGAAGGCTATGGCGCGTAAGACTGGTGCACGTGGTCTTCGTTCAATCGTAGAAGGTGTTTTACTGGATACGATGTATGACCTGCCATCAATGGAACATGTAGAAAAAGTTGTCGTTGATGAAACGGTTGTTGAAGAGAAATCAGCGCCATTATTGATATATAGCAAGCCGGATGCCCAAGTTTCTGGTGAGTGATGAAAATAGGGTAGGAAATACTGATTATCAATATGTATTGAAAAAATAAAAATGAGGGATTCTCCCTCATTTTGCTTTTTGCAGGCATAGGCTATTGAATGTGAGATTCCTGTCCCCATATATTTTGTATTCTTTGAAGTGAAACTCGTGAAAACCGTGTTTCACGAGATTCCTAAAAACTGGCGAAAGCTAAACGAAGAGAGAGCTCTATGAACCCTGAGCGTTCCGAACGCATAGAAATCCCTGTATTGCCTTTGCGCGATGTAGTGGTTTACCCACATATGGTGATCCCTCTGTTTGTTGGGCGTGAGAAGTCGATTCATTGCCTGGAAGCAGCAATGGATCATGACAAACAGGTCATGTTGGTCGCGCAAAAAGAAGCATCCACTGATGAGCCGGGAGTCAATGATCTTTTCTCCGTAGGTACAGTGGCTTCTGTGTTACAGATGTTGAAACTGCCAGACGGCACAGTAAAAGTTCTCGTTGAGGGTTTGCAGCGTGCCCGTATTACAACATTGACGGATAATAGTGAGTACTTCTATGCGCAGGTTGAATATCTTGAATCCCCTGTCGTTGATGAACGTGAGCAGGAAGTTCTGGTAAGAACCGCCATTAATCAGTTTGAGGGTTATGTCAAACTAAACAAGAAGATCCCGCCGGAAGTATTGACATCATTACACAGCATTGAAGATTTAGCAAAACTGGCAGATACCATTGCTGCCCATATGCCTTTAAAAATTAACGATAAACAGACTGTTTTAGAAATGTCTGATGTTGTTGAACGTATTGAATATCTGATTGCAATGATGGAATCAGAAATCGATCTGTTACAGGTAGAAAAACGTATCCGCAATCGCGTCAAAAAACAGATGGAAAAAAGCCAGCGCGAATACTACCTGAACGAGCAAATGAAAGCGATCCAGAAAGAATTAGGTGAGATGGATGATGCACCTGATGAATATGAAACGCTGAGACGTAAGATCGAAGACGCTAAAATGCCGAAAGAGGCACGCGAAAAGGTCGAAGCCGAGCTGCAGAAATTAAAAATGATGTCTCCAATGTCAGCGGAAGCGACGGTGGTACGCAGCTACATTGACTGGATGGTACAAGTTCCTTGGGTTGCTCGCAGCAAGGTGAAAAAAGATTTGGTCAAGGCGCAGGAAGTGCTGGATATAGATCATTATGGTCTGGAGCGCGTCAAAGAGCGTATCCTTGAGTATCTGGCAGTACAAAGCCGTGTCAGCAAAATCAAAGGGCCGATTCTGTGCTTGGTAGGGCCTCCTGGCGTAGGTAAAACCTCACTGGGCCGTTCTATTGCGCGTGCAACTGGTCGTAAATATGTTCGCATGGCACTGGGTGGCGTACGTGATGAAGCAGAGATCCGAGGTCATCGCCGTACCTATATTGGTTCCATGCCGGGTAAACTGGTTCAGAAGATGTCCAAAATTGGGGTCAAAAATCCACTGTTCCTGTTAGATGAAATTGACAAAATGTCATCTGACATGCGTGGCGATCCGGCTTCTGCATTGCTGGAGGTTCTTGATCCTGAACAAAACGTGACATTTAATGATCATTACCTTGAAGTGGATTACGATCTGTCTGATGTTATGTTTGTGGCAACGTCCAATTCGATGAACATTCCGGCGCCACTGCTTGATCGTATGGAGGTTATTCGTCTGTCGGGTTATACCGAAGACGAAAAACTGAACATCGCCAAGCGGCATTTACTGCCAAAGCAGATTGAGCGTAATGCTTTGAAAAAAGGTGAATTGGCTATTGATGACGGTGCGATTCTCGGTATTATCCGTTATTACACCCGTGAAGCTGGTGTACGTAATCTGGAACGTGAAATTTCCAAACTGTGCCGTAAAGCTGTTAAGGCATTGTTGATGGATAAGAAGCTTAAGCACATCGAAATCAATGCGGATAATCTGAAAAATTATCTGGGTGTTCAACGTGTGGATTATGGTCGTGCGGATACTGAGAACCGTGTTGGTCAGGTGACTGGCCTTGCATGGACCGAAGTGGGTGGTGAACTGTTAACGATTGAAACAGCCAGCGTGCCAGGTAAAGGAAAACTGACCTATACGGGTTCGTTGGGTGAAGTGATGCAAGAGTCCATTCAGGCAGCCTTGACTGTGGTTCGGGCTCGTGCCGATAAACTGGGTATCAGTTCTGATTTCCATGAAAAACGTGATATTCACGTCCACGTACCTGAAGGTGCAACACCAAAAGATGGCCCAAGCGCAGGTATTGCAATGTGTACTGCGTTGGTTTCCTGCCTGACAGGTAATCCGGTTCGTGCCGATGTTGCTATGACAGGCGAAATCACTCTGCGTGGTTTAGTACTGCCTATTGGTGGTTTGAAAGAAAAACTGCTGGCAGCTCATCGTGGAGGGATTAAAACCGTCTTGATTCCAGATGAAAATAAACGAGATCTGGAAGAGATCCCTCAGAATATTATTCAAGATTTGGAGATCCATCCTGTTAAGCGCATAGAAGATGTTTTGTCTATTGCTTTACAGTCTCCTGCGTTTGGAGCAGAAGCAGTATCACTAAATTAGTACGAAAATAGTGAGTTAACTCAAGAAGTTTGTATAAAATTTAGGTTGGCGAGTTTATTAAGACTTGCCAGCCTTTTTTTGTCTCATTAAGTTAGCTTAATCCACATATCCGATTAAATATTTTGCTGTTCCATGATTTTTTGCTAATACTGGAAGGGATTGATATAACGGCACGGCTGTCGCGTTATCCGTTAGAGATCGGTATTTGTTACGATAGTAAAACTAAATGGGGATGATAAGAGTGAACAAGTCACAACTGATCGACAAAATTGCTGCTGATGTAAATATTTCCAAAGCAGCTGCCGGGCGTGTAGTAGATGCATTCATTTCTTCAGTATCTGATGCATTGAAAGACGGTGATGATGTCGTTTTGGTAGGGTTCGGTACTTTTACTGTACGTGAACGTGCAGCTCGTACAGGGCGTAACCCCCAGACAGGCAAAGAAATCAAAATCGCAGCAGCAAAAGTACCCGCTTTCCGCGCAGGAAAGGGATTGAAAGATGCTGTTAATGAGTAATGAATATGAAACATCCTCCCTCGCTTTGGCCATTACAGTTAAACTTAAACTGACGGGGCGGGGTTGATAGGTTAGAATGTAAGCGCACCAACCAATTGGTTGATGCGCTTTTTTTCTCTTAGCGTTTGAATTAGCGTAATATGGTAGTTTCTTTTTCACTAAAGCGGAGTTTTACGTCTTTATGATGGACAACCTACGCACGGCGGCAAACGGTCCTGTGCTTAAAATTGTATTGGCTTTAATTATCCTGACCTTTGTTTTGACAGGTGTAACAGGCTACCTGTCAAGTGAAGGTGGTAATTATGCTGCCAAAGTGAATGGTCAAACCATTAGTCGTGCTCAATTAGAGCAAGCATTTCAGCAAGACAAAATTGCGTTGCAGGATAGGCTGGGAGATCAATTCTCAACTCTGTTAAGTGATGAGCAGAAAGTACAACAAATTCGACGCAGCTCACTGGATCGCCTCATCACTGTTATTCTATCAGATCAATATGCACGTAAGCTGGGCTTGTCAGCAAGCGATGAGCAGGTTAAAGAAGAGATCCGTAACCTACCTTTTTTCCAGACAGACGGTAAATTTGATAACAATAAATATCTGACTTTGCTTACCGGTGCAAACAGAAGCCCAGATAACTTTGCTGAACAGGTTCGTCAAGATCTGATTAACCGTCAATTGATGTCGATATTGACGGGTTCAGAAATTGCTTTGCCGACAGAGATCAAACAGGAAACAGCGCTGGCCTTTCAAGAAAGAACGGTTCGTTTCGCTACACTTGAGCTGAAATCCATTGAAGCACAGCAAAAAGTGACAGATAAGGAGCTGAAAAACTACTATGACGTTAATAGCAATAGTTTCACCGTGCCTGAAAAGGTGAAAGTCAGCTACATCAAGATGGATGCTGCGGATGAATTGAAAAGCGTCACCGTATCTGATGCCGATATTGAAAAATATTATAAAAACAATCTGCCACAGTATATGCAGGTCGAGCAAAAAAAATACAGCATGGTTCAGTTGGTGTCTGATGCTGAAGCTAAATCAGTTTTGGATGAATTAAAGAAAGGCGCTGATTTCAGCAAATTGGCGGCAGAAAAATCGACAGATAAATTTTCTGCTCAAAAGGGAGGAGATCTGGGTTGGATGGAAGAAAGCTCCCTACCTGATGAAATTAAGTCAGCTAAGTTGATAGAAAAAGGGCAGCTTTCTGGTGTCATCAAGCTATCTGGTGGATATGCTATTTTTCGTTTAGATGATATTAAACCTCAGATAATAAAATCACTGGTTGAAGTGCGTTCGGAAATAGAAAAAATCGTTAAACAGGAAAAAGCGGTTGATGCATTCTATGCATTGCAAAGAAAAGTAAGTGATGCCGCTGCCAATGATAACGAATCTTTGACTGCGGCAGAAAAAGCAGCTGGTTATAAAGCTGTGACGACTGACTGGTTTGATCGTGACCATATTCCTGCTGAAATAAATTTTGGTTCGGTGGTTCAGACTATTTTCTCTGGAAATCTTATCGATGATAAAGGGGCATCAGGAACTAACTCCGATGTTATTTCTGTGGATGGTGACAGAGCCTTTATTGTACGTGTTGATGATATCAAGCCAGAAACTATCCAGCCTTACGAGCAGGCCAAAACTCAGATTGCTGAATTAGTAAAACGCCAGAAAGCTGAAAAGCAGTTGCAGCTTGAAAGTGAAAAACTGCTGGCTGCTTTGAAAGAAGGTAAAGGTGAGCAGGCACTGAAAGCCGCTGGGATTCAGTTTGGTGTCTCCACTGTGATCAAACATTTATCACAAACTAATCAGGCTACTAATGTAGCATTTACTCTGCCTCATCCTAAAGATGGCAAGTCTGAGTATGGTTTAGCCCAAGATGGGTTTGGCAACGCAGTGCTTATCCAATTGGATAAAGTTGTCCCAGGTTCTGTTTCAGAAGAACAGGTTAAACAATACATAGCGGCGTATCAGTATCAAATCGGTACTTTCATGCTGGAATCCTTGATGATTAATTTGCGTGATGATGCCGAGATTAAGATGGGGCAGATTGAATAAAATTGCGAAGCTTCTCGCAACTATTTTTGCAAAACAACAATTGAAAAAGGCCACTTTCGTGGCCTTTCGCATATTTGAACCTTTCCTCTTGTCCATAAATTCTGTTATGGCAAGCTTTCCTCCGTCAACAAAACACGGAGGAATTTATATGAAATATTTAAGGACATTATTTAATTCACTTGTTATGGTTTTTTGTATCAGTATGCCGTTATCTCATGCGATTGCAGCGGATGAATCACCTGATAAAGCTGTGAAACAATCTACCAATCAACACAAAGCTGTTATTGAAAAAAATGATGTGAAGGAGGGGAAAGAATTAGCCTCAGAAAAGGAAATTCAGGGAAAAGGAAGCATCAATATTAATACGGCGAATGCTGAACAATTAGTGAAGGAACTCAATGGTGTTGGCGCCAAAAAGGCTCAGGCGATTATTGAATACCGTGAAAAATATGGTCAATTTACGGCAATTGAGCAGTTACAGGAAGTTCAGGGCATTGGTCCTGCTTTAATGGAAAAGAATCGGGATAAATTAACCTATTGATCATCAAGCCCTCTTGGTGAATACCATGCTAATCGCATAAAGAGTCAAGAGGGCTGTGATATTGATCAAGAATAACTCATTAAATAGCATTGTAATTAAAATGTTTTGCTATTGTTAACTGTCTGGTCGGATGAGTTGAAAGGGGAAAATAGCAATGCGTACAATTATTAAGGTCAGGGGCTATCATATTGATCTTTTCCAGCATGTGAATAATGCTCGTTATTTAGAATTCATGGAAGAAGCTCGCTGGGATTTGCTGACAGAAAGTGACACACTCACGTGGTTAAAAACTAATAATGTTGGCTTTGCCGTAGTTAATATTAACATCAATTACCGTCTGCCGGCAGTGTTTGGGGATGAGTTGGAAGTGAGGTCTAGCCTCAAGGAATTACGTAATAAAAGTGGTGTATTTTTTCAGGAGATTATACGCAGAAGTGATAATAAAATACTCACCGATGCTTTGACCACATTTGCCTGTATTGATTTGAAAACTCATAAGGCATTAACTTTAGAGGGGGATATACAGGAAAGATTAGAAGCATTTAAAGTTTAAAATAGTGAGAGGCTTGGCAGCCTCTCAATGATAGTGATTATTGCGTAAAATTAATTGGTCAGCTCAGATGCGTTTTGGATTTCATCTCTTCCATAATGGATTGAGTATTATTTAAATAAAGGTTTAATCCATTAGCCCGAAGGTGGCAGGCTGCGCACTCACTACAGCCATCGCCTTGGATGCCGTTATAACATGTGAGAGTCTGGGTACGGACGAAATTCAATTTTTGATAATAATCAGCCAATGCCCAAGTTTCTGCTTTGTTCAACCACATCAAGGGAGTCTCAAAACGGATATCACGGGCGATACCAAGGCAAACTGCTTTATTCAGGGCTTTGACAAATTCATCGCGACAGTCTGGGTAGCCAGAAAAATCGGTTTCACAAACACCGGTGATAACGGCTTCAGCCTCAACCTGATAGGCATAAATTGCCGCTAGGGTTAAAAACAAAATGTTGCGGCCAGGAACAAATGTATTTGGGAGGCCACTTTTTTCACTTTCACTGAAATCCGGCACGGGAATGTTGTCTCGGGTCAGGCTGCTGATTGCAAGCTCACTCAATAAAGTAACATCAAGTACTTTGTGGGCAGCGGCACCCAGTTCTTTGCTAATACGACAGGCCACGTCAATTTCAGCGCGGTGACGTTGACCATAATCAAAAGTGACACAGTGAACTTCATCGTATTGGCGGAGTGCCTGAATTAAACAAGTGGTGGAATCTTGACCACCACTGAATACAACAACGGCTCGTTTCATAATACCTACCTATTTAAATTGAAGGAGATATGTTACTCATAACCATCTAGCTTGGGTAGTTGCGTGAGATACAGTGTGATATCACCGATATTATTGCGAACCCATTCTGGATTGTAATAGGTATCAAGATAGCGTTCGCCGCTATCACACAACAATGTCACGATTGCACCCTTCTGGTTGTTCTCATGCATCTGTCTGGCTAGCTGTAAAGTTCCCCAAACGTTGGTTCCTGTTGATGCGCCAGTTTTTCTGCCAATTAATTTTTCAAGCCAATAAATGGTGGCGATAGTGGCACAATCAGGGACTTGCAGCATGTCATTGATAACAGTTGGGATAAAGGATGGCTCTGCACGTGGGCGGCCAATTCCTTCAATTTTACTGCTGGTGATTCCGCGGATATCACGGCGATTTTGGTGATAACAATCGTAGAAAACAGAGTTTTCAGGATCAACAACAATCAGTTTGGTGTTATATCCCTGATAACGGATATAGCGACCGAGCGTTGCCGATGTTCCGCCAGTTCCTGCACTCATAACAATATAAGTTGGTTCAGGAAATGGCTCCAGTTGCATCTGACGGAAAATGCTTTCTGCGATGTTATTGTTTCCACGCCAGTCAGTAGCTCGTTCAGCGTAAGTAAATTGATCCATATAATGGCCATTCAGCTTTTTTGCCAAACGTTCTGACTCCTCATAAATAAGGGCTGAGTGTTCCACAAAGTGGCATTTACCACCGTAGAATTCGATTTCCTGAACCTTGCGTTTAGCTGTACAGGAGGGCATTACGGCGATAAAAGGTAAGCCAAGCAAGCGGGCAAAATAGGCTTCAGAAACGGCGGTACTGCCGGATGAGGCTTCAATGATTGGGGTTCCTTCTTTGACCCAACCATTGCTGAGTGCATAAAGGAACAAAGAACGAGCAAGCCGATGTTTCAGGCTACCTGTCGGATGAGTGCTTTCATCTTTGAGATAAAGGTGAATTCCTGAAAACACGGGGAGATTGAGGTGAATCAGGTGTGTATCAGCACTTCGTTGATAATCAGCTTGGATGGCTTTAATGGCATTTGTAGCCCATGAAGACGACATAAATTGATCCTGAATAATACTACTTTAGTGATATATAGATTACTTTTATATTGGGGGAAATAGATTGTTATTTTTCTACATTTATTATTTTCTTTTGGAAGAATTTTCTACAGGATTTGGATATGTTAGATAAAATAGACCGTAAGCTACTGGAGCTGCTCCAACAGGACTGTAGCCGATCCTTGAATGCACTGGCCGAAGCCGTTAATTTGACCTCTACACCTTGTTGGAAACGGCTAAAACGGCTTGAAGATGATGGGTACATTGTCGGAAAAGTTGCATTGCTAAATGGCTCTAAACTTGGGCTTAGTCTGACCGTGATTGTGATGATAAAAACTCAACAGCACAGTAGTGAATGGTATGAACAGTTTGTGGCTTTTATAAAAGAGATGCCAGAGGTTTTAACATTTTATCGAATGGCTGGGGAATATGATTACTTGATACATGTAGAAGTTGTTGATATGAAAAGTTATGATCGGTTCTACAAACGCATGGTTAATGGCGTTTCTGGTTTGATTGATGTCACCTCTAACTTTGCAATGGAAAAAATAAAATATACAACGGCGTTACCAATACCGGATTAGATAATGCAAAAATCTTTCTGATGGAGTTAATGCTAATTCTTTCATTTTTACTTTGGGAATCGGTTCGTGAGATTATTTTCTCAATTAAGTTGGTATTTTCTCAGCGAATGGCGCCGTTATTTTGGTGCCATTATCTTCCTTATTATGATTGCGATGCTGCAATTAATTCCTCCCCGTTTGGTCGGAATTATCGTTGATGGCATCAGTGCAAAAACGATGTCATCCAGTCAATTATTGATGTGGCTAGGCATCATGCTGTTCATTGCGCTGGCGATATACGGTCTGCGGTATGTTTGGCGCGTATGGCTATTTGGGGCGTCTTATCGGCTGGCTGTTAAACTACGTAGTGATTTCTACCAGAAATTGAGCAGCCAGAACCCTGAATTTTATTTGCGCCACAGAACCGGTGACTTAATGGCTCGTGCAACCAATGATGTTGATAGGGTTGTTTTTGCTGCGGGTGAGGGGGTGCTAACTTTAGTCGATTCCTTAGTGATGGGATGTGCTGTCCTTATCGTGATGAGTATAGAAATTAGTTGGCAATTAACGTTGTTATCACTGTTACCCATGCCCATTATGGCGTTGGTGATTAAACGATATGGCGAACAGCTTCACCATCGTTTCAAGTCTGCACAAGGAGCATTCTCTGCTCTTAATAACCATGCTCAGGAAAGTCTTACCAGCATCCGTATGATCAAAGCATTTGGTCTGGAAGATCTGCAATCCAGTCAATTTGAAGAAGTCGCTACTGATGCTGGACGTAAAAATATACACGTTGCGCGCGTAGATGCACGTTTTGACCCCACCATTTTCATTGCTATTGGCGTTGCAAACCTATTAGCGATTGGTGGAGGGAGTTGGATGGTCGTACATGGCTCTATGACACTGGGTGAATTGACTAGCTTTGTTATGTATCTGGGATTGATGATCTGGCCAATGTTGGCATTGGCATGGATGTTTAATATTGTTGAGCGTGGCAGTGCGGCATATACACGGATCCGTAGCTTGTTACAGGAGCCACTGGTGATTGATGATGGTTCTCAGTCCTTATTAGTTGAGCGCGGTACATTACAGGCAAATATCAATACCTTCATTTATCCCGCAAATGATAGACCTATTTTACATGATGTCCGTTTTCAATTATCACCAGGTCAGCTATTGGGGGTTTGTGGTCCAACTGGTGCAGGAAAAAGCACTTTGCTTGCCTTGTTACAGCGGCAATTTGATGTCACTGACGGTGAAATTCTTTTTCAGTCACGGCACGTTTCTACACTTAGATTAGAAGAATGGCGATCACGATTGGCTATTGTTAATCAGACTCCTTTCCTGTTTTCGGATACAGTCGCTGGCAATATCGCGCTAGGCCGGCCTGATGCAACTCAAGAACAAATTGAAGAAGTTGCTCGTTTGGCGAATGTGCATGATGATATTTTGCGGTTACCGCAGGGCTACCAAACGGAAGTGGGAGAACGTGGCGTAATGCTTTCTGGCGGACAGAAGCAACGCATTTCCATTGCACGTGCTCTGTTATTGGATACGGAAATTTTGATTTTGGACGATGCACTTTCTGCCGTAGATGGTCAGACAGAACATCAAATCATGAAAAATCTCAGCCAGTGGCGGCGACAGCGTACCGTTATTATCAGCGCCCATCGGCTGTCTGCTTTAACGGAAGCTGATAACATTTTGGTTATTCAGCATGGCACGGTTGCGCAGCAAGGCCCGCACAAACAGCTTATTGCACAATCCGGTTGGTATTCTGATATGTACCATTATCAGCAACTTGAAGCCGAATTGGATGGTGAACATGACTAATCATGATATGCGTAAGCCCAGTGTGCGTAAGCTATGGCCATCATTAAAGCGCTTATTGTCTTACAGTAAGAATTATCGCAAGCCAATTTTGCTGGCTGTACTGATGTCATGGGTTGCTGCGCTAACAGAAGTCAGTGGGCCACTGCTTGTGAGCTATTTTATTGATAATATGGTAGCAACGGGCAATCTTCCGCTTGATGTTGTCAGTGGGCTTGCGGTTACTTTTTTGGTATTGCAGTTTGTTGCTGCTGCCTTGCACTACTTTCAGTTCCTATTATTCAATCAGGCATCTGTGGGGATAGTTCAGAAGCTTCGTACTGATGTCATGAATTCGGCATTGCGCCAGCCGTTGAGCACCTTCGATAGCCAGCCCGTTGGGCAGCTAATATCCCGCGTGACGAATGATACTGAAGCCATTAAGGATCTGTTTGTAAATGTGATCCCTACAGTGTTTCGCTGCATTTCATTGATCGGGGCAATGCTGATAGCTATGTTTATTTTGGATTGGCGCATGGCATGTGTTGCTTTGACAATATTTCCAGCAGTTTTGCTGGTAATGATAATTTATCAGCATTTCAGTACTCCAATTATTAGACGGGTTCGTAGTTATCTGGCTGATATTAATGACGGCTTTAATGAAACCATTAATGGTATGACAGTGATTCAGCAATTTCGCCAGCAAGCTCGTTTTGGTGAGAAAATGCTGGCGACTAATCGTGAACATTATCAGTCTCGCATGCAAGCGTTGCGGTTGGATGGCATTTTGCTGAGGCCGTTACTGAGTTTGTTTTCTGCTGCCATACTGTGTGGCCTGCTATTGTTATTTGGTTTCAAAGGAACGGAAGTGATTGGTGTGGGTGTTTTATACGCATTCGTCAATTATCTTGGGCGCCTGAATGAACCTCTGATTGAACTGACTGCTCAACAATCTTTACTGCAACAAGCGGTAGTTTCAGGGGAACGGGTTTTTGAGTTAATGGATAGCCCACAGCAGCAATATGGCACTGATCAGCAGGCGCTGATGAGTGGTAGAATTGATATTGAAAACTTAACTTTTGCCTATCGTAATGACAAAGTTGTGTTGAGTGACATCAATCTACATGTTCCTACACATGGGTTTGTGGCTTTGGTTGGTCATACGGGAAGTGGTAAAAGTACTCTGACTAATTTGATTATGGGATATTATCCGTGGCAAGACGGTGAAATTTATCTTGATGGTCGTCCTGTATCTTCCCTCTCTCATGCGGTTCTGCGTAATGGCGTAGCAATGGTACAGCAAGATCCTGTAGTGCTTGCAGCCTCATTTTTCGACAACATCACATTGGGGCGGGATATCAGTGAAGATAAAATTTGGCAGGTGTTGGAGATGGTTCAATTGGCTGATTTTGTCCGCCGCTTACCAGATGGTCTGAATTCAGTACTAGGAGAGCAGGGGAATACTCTTTCCGCAGGGCAAAAACAACTTTTAGCAATGGCTCGAGTCCTGGTGCAAACGCCGCAGATTCTCATCTTGGATGAAGCAACGGCGAATATTGATTCGGGGACGGAGCAATCGGTACAGCAGGCATTGCGGATGATCCGTAAACAGACGACTCTGGTGGTCATCGCCCATCGTCTTTCAACTATTGTTGAAGCAGATTCCATATTAGTGCTACATCGTGGTGCAATAGTGGAGCAAGGGCAGCATCAACAGCTACTGGCTAAACGTGGACGCTATTATCAGATGTATCAACTCCAACAGGTCGGTGATATTTTGAATGAATCTATGCACGTTTAGTGTGCATAAAAGGAGTGACTGCTCTAGTCACTCCTTTTTTACTTTCCTTTCCCAGCTATGTTCTCTGATAACAAATTGATTACAGATACTTTTTAACTCTTGGCATACCCCTTGCAATACTTCTCGCGCGAATGTTCCTTGCAAACACAGCAAAAAGCGGGGGAAGTATGAAACTGATTACTACCATCATAAAGCCATTTAAGTTAGAAGAAGTGCGTGAAGCGCTTTCCGATATTGGTATACAAGGAATGACGGTTACAGAAGTAAAGGGATTTGGACGTCAAAAGGGGCACTCAGAACTTTATCGGGGAGCCGAATACAACGTTAATTTTTTACCCAAAGTTAAAATTGATATTGCTACCCATGATGAGCGAGTAGAAGAAGTTATCCATGTCATACAGCAATCTGCATTCACTGGAAAAATGGGGGATGGCAAGATATTTATCTTTGAATTACAGCATGCTGTCCGTATCAGAACGGGGGAAACGAATGATGCAGCATTGTAAATGGGGGGATGGAAAATGAAAAAACGACTTTTATCCATAACCAGCATCACTATGGGGATTATCGCTAGTGTACCTTCTTTTGCGTTTGCTGCGGGAAGTACTTTCGATAAAGCTGATACTGTATTCATGCTGGTAAATACGGTACTTGTGCTCTTTATGACTATACCTGGCATAGCTCTGTTTTATGGAGGATTGCTGCGTCGTAAGAATGTTTTGTCATTAATGTCACAGGTGATTGTTAGCTTTTCATTAGTCTGTGTACTTTGGGTAGTTTACGGTTATAGCATGACCTTTGAAACAGGCAATCGTTTTTGGGGTGGATTTGAGCAAGTCATGCTGAAAAATATATCGATAACTGATTTGAATGGCAGTTTTTATCAACTGATTCATGTCGTTTTTCAGGGGGCATTTGCCTGTATCACCATAGCCTTGGTTGTCGGGGCTTTATGTGAAAGAGTTCGTTTTTCTGCACTGTTAATTTTTAGTGCGTTATGGCTGACAGCTTCCTATATTCCTATGGCGCATATGGTGTGGGGAGGAGGCTGGCTTGCTCAGGATGGTGCATTAGATTTTGCGGGAGGAACTGTCGTTCATATTAACGCAGCGGTTGCAGGATTGGTTGGTGCTTATTTACTTGGAAAGCGCTCAGGATTTGGTAAGGAAGCTTTTAAGCCTCATAACTTGCCAATGACTTTTATTGGCACTGCGATCCTTTACATTGGCTGGTTTGGTTTTAATGTTGGTTCTGCTGGTGCTGTAAATGCCATCGCAGCGCTAGCCCTTATAAATACGATGGCAGCAACAGCAGGTGCGGTATTGTCATGGGTTTTTTCTGAATGGCTATTCCGTGATAAGCCTTCTCTTTTGGGAGCATGTTCTGGTTGTATTGCGGGTTTGGTGGCAATTACACCCGCAGCGGCAACAGTTGGTATCGGTGGTGCGCTTATCATTGGACTGATTGCTGGAGTTGCCGGTTTATGGGGCGTGGTGGTATTAAAACGCTGGTTACGTGTTGATGATGTCTGTGATGTTTTTGGAGTACATGGCGTATGTGGCATTGTTGGGTGTTTATTAACGAGTATTTTCACTGCATCCGCTTTAGGGGGAACTGGATTTCCAGAAGGTATGACAATGCTAAGACAGATCGGCGTGCAGATCATTAGTATATTGGTTTGTATTGTCTGGTCAGCTGTGGCTGCTTATCTGTCATTCAAGATTGCTGATCTGGTGGCTGGGTTGCGTATTAGCGTTGAGTCGGAAAGGGAAGGCTTGGATATTATTTCTCATGGTGAAAGTGCTTATAACTGATCATATCTTCTATCTTTGAAACTGTCGTGTGCCATACTATATCTACGGCACACGATATTATTTTCGTTTGCGGCTCACCCCTTCCTGAATGGCATAAGCGATGAGTATTTCTTCACGGGTATAGATATGTCCACGAACAAAACCACGTTCTCCAGATGTATCAGGTTAATTAAATTTTGTAATGCCTAACTCATAATGTGCCTTCGCTTGGTAATAGCGGTTAAAAACGTATAAAGCAACAACGGTACATTAAGGAGCAATAATAAATTTTCATTTATTAGTAAATAAATAGACTGAATTGTAGATAAAATTTATCTTTATGTTTTTGTTATGAAATTGAATTATCACTATTAATTTTTTCAACGCTTATCAAATCATGAGTATGATATTGTTATTGTTTTTATCATTGATTTTTATGCTTATTTTTATTTTCGTGGTTCATTGAAGAACGAATTTATGATTTATATGTGTTGGATTTTTAGATTTAATAAAAATTTATTTATGATTGAAAAATTATTTTTTTTGATTATTTAGTATATTTATATTTTGCTTATTGATGGTTTTTATGCTAAATGCCTGATTTGCCATAGTAGCAGGATTGTCGTGGGTTTTTACGAGGTTGAAGAAATCGAACATAACACTGATAAGCAGAACAACAACATTTTACTTAGAAAAGTTATTTGATTGTGGAAAAATAAAAGTCTTTGAGTTTGTGTCAATTTTAGTTCGTTAGTGACATTTTTGATGTTTTTTTACATCTAATTGAGTGATAAGTAAGCATCTGAATGGCGCGGCCTTGCTATTTCACGATGTATGAAAGATAATGCCTACCGCTTTGAGGTTTGAAGCTAATTTCAATGGGGGCTCTGTTGGTTCTCCCGCAACGCTAACTTGTTAACTTGGTCAGATCTGGAAAGAAGCAGCCATAGCAGGGGATGTGTGTGCCGGGATGTCGCTGGCAGAGCCCTCACCCGTTTTGAATTCATAATCTGTTTATATAGTGAGCCGATAATGGTTACCGGCTTCAATTACTTCCTATCTGATCACGACAACTTAGCGGACAAATTTCCAAACAGATGATGGGATCTTATCATAAAGCTTATTCATAGTAAGTTCAGCTAAGCGGTGGTCAGCAGCAGAGTAGAACAATTCAAGTTCATCATCCGAAAGCTCATATTTATTTTTTTCAATTACACGTTCCAGTGTTTCAATAGAAGTGCATTTTCTCAAACGCATCAGATAGTCAGTTTTAGTCATGGTTGCCTTATCTTATTTGGTATAAAAAAATAGTTAGGAATATATTTATCAGGTTTTGCTTAAACAGGCATTCAAATCATGCAACAGAATGTTAGTTAAGTGTTCGTTTGTTTTTTGCCATTTTGTAAGTTCAAAACAGCTTATCTTATCACTCCCGAACAAATTATATGTTTCATCCAGGTATTTATCAATTAAGGTACTGAGATTGTAGTTATCTGCGTATTTAATTTTAAAACTCCAGACGAACGCTGCAATGTGCTCGATCAATTCATTTAGTTTTAAGCTTTTTTCGGAAGTCAGATCGTTAATCCAATGATTATCAGCGCGATTTAGCACTGAAAATGCCTCGTGAATTAAATTTTCACATAAGTATTTTAATTCAACAATATCATGTCTTCTTGGTGAATATTCATCCATAATCACCTCTGTAACAACACACGGCTTATTTGGATTAAGGCTTATACATAACAATTATTATAGCCATTCTTTTAGAATATGGCCTATCAAAACATGATTATTATTTATTAATATTAAAGACCTATTTCTAGCATCTGCCAAGTGAGTTTTTAACGATGACCAACTTACACTTAGTTCTGGCAAAAGACTAGCACTCTACTAAAAAGTATAGCGATATTCACATATGTCATTAAACATATTGGATTATACTAATATAGTAGACGTTGTAGCAATAGCACTGGGATCATTATAGGTGATTGTATTGCGACTTTCAAAATCAATATAATGCTATTATTACATATGTCACCATCAAGATGGAACACTTTTTACCATTAGAGGTGTAATCAGAAGAAAAGCATGACAAGCTATTAATTTATCTTCTATTTATTATAAAAAACAGAAAGATATTACTTTTAAACGCAGGGTGTTTTTCATAAGTATTTATTTTAATTAGATTATATAAGGTTGTCGTTGTAGATATTGAGAGATTGATTATTTGTTGTCTGAAGAGATTTAAGCCCATTTTAAAAGGCCACATCAGTGGCCTTTGGTTAAAATTTTTGAATTTAGCGATGGGTCGAAATATGTTCGAGATCCTCACTTTTTTTACTGAAACGGCGTTTGATGACGACGAAGAATACTGGGACAAAATAGATTGCTAACGATGTAGCTGCAATCATACCGCCCAATACGCCTGTCCCTACGGCGTTTTGTGCACCAGAGCCAGCACCATTACTCAATACTAGAGGCATAACTCCAAGCATAAAGGCTAAAGAAGTCATCAGTATTGGGCGTAAACGCATTTTGACAGCATCTAGAGTTGCTTCTATTAGCCCTTTGCCTTCTTTCTCTATCAGATCCTTGGCGAATTCTACGATAAGTATGGCGTTTTTCGCTGACAGACCTATTGTTGTCAACAGACCAACTTTAAAGTAGACGTCATTGTCCAACCCACGAATTGACGTTGCCAGCAATGCACCAACAATTCCCAGCGGGACAACTAACATGACAGAGAATGGAATGGACCAGCTTTCATACAGAGCTGCCAGACAGAGGAACACGACAATCAATGATAGCGTATATAGAGCTGGAGCCTGATTGCCGGATAGACGCTCTTGATAAGACATGCCAGTCCAGTCATAGCCAATGCCGCTTGGCAGTTGTGACGCAAGTTGTTCCATGAAAACCATTGCATCCCCGGTACTTTTCCCTTTAACAGCCTCACCCACGATTTCCATTGATGGCAAACCGTTATAGCGTTCCAAGCGCGGTGAACCATAAACCCACGGATCTTTGGATATGTCTATGAATGCAGAGAACGGAACCATTTCACCATGGTGGTTGCGGGCATATAACTTACTGATATCGCTTGGCAACATACGGTGAGGTGCATCAGACTGAATATAGACTTTTTTGACTCGGCCACGGTCAATAAAGTCATTGACATAAGCTCCACCAAACATCGTAGTGAGTGTTGAGTTGATGTTTTCGGTGGAAACGCCCAGTGCTTCCGCTTTCTCTTTATCTATATGGATACGGTATTGAGGCGTATCATTCTGACCATTAGGGCGGACATTCGTGAGCATGTCAGGGTGGCTTTGAACCATGCCAAGCAACTGGTTACGTGCTTGGGTTAATGCTTCATGTCCAAGATTCCCTTTATCAATCAATTGGAAGTCAAAACCACTGGCAGACCCTAACTCCACAATCGAAGGAATATTAAACGCAAATACGATACCTTCCTTGATTTGTGAGAAATGTGCATTCGCACGGTCAACAATGGCTGGCACCTTGTCTTTGTCGTCTTTGCGCTCATCCCAGTCTTTTAAGCTGACAAAGACTAGACCTGCATTCTGCCCCTGACCACTGAAACTAAAACCGTTAATGGTGAATACAGATTTAACAATTTCCGTTTCTTTGGTATGGAAGTAATCATTGATTTCATCCAATACTTTTTGTGTTTGATCCTGAGTTGAACCAGGTGGTAGCTGAACTATCGCAAGTAATACACCCTGATCTTCTTCTGGCAGGAAGGAAGATGGCATACGGGTAAACATAAAGGCCATACCTGCGATCAATACAACATAGATCAACAAGTAGCGTCCAGTACCACGCAGCATGCGGCCTACACTATCGGTATAATGGTGGGTGCTCTTTTCAAACAGGCGATTAAACCAGCCAAAGAAACCAATTTGAATGCCATGGCTACCTTTAGCAACGGGTTTAAGCATTGTGGCACACAGTGCGGGAGTCAGGATTAACGCCACCAGTACAGACAGTACCATTGCTGAAACAATGGTGATCGAGAACTGACGATAAATTGCGCCTGTTGCTCCACCGAAGAATGCCATTGGCACAAATACCGCAGAAAGTACCAACGCGATACCGACCAGAGCGCTCTGAATCTGTCCCATTGATTTTCTGGTGGCTTCTTTTGGTGGTAACCCTTCCTCCTGCATGACGCGTTCGACGTTCTCCACGACAACAATGGCATCATCCACCAGCAGACCGATGGCAAGTACCATGGCAAACATGGTTAATGTATTGATGGAGTAACCAAATGCGGCAAGGATGGCAAATGTACCCAGCAATACAACCGGAACCGCAATAGTTGGGATTAAAGTGGCGCGGAAGTTTTGCAGGAACAGGTACATGACGACAAACACCAGCAGGATGGCTTCTGCCAACGTTTTCACCACTTCGAAAATGGAAATTTTGACGAATGGCGTAGTGTCGTATGGATACACGACAGTCAACCCATGTGGGAAGAATGGTGCCATCTCAGCCAGGGCTTTTTTGACGGCTTTTGAGGTATCTAACGCGTTGGCGCCGGTAGCCAGTTTGATACCAATTCCTGCTGCCGAGTTACCATTGAACCGACCAATGATGCTGTAGCTTTCAGCTCCAAGTTCAACGACAGAGACATCTCTCAGGCGAATGTGTGAACCATCGCGATTCATGCGCAGCAGAATATTGCTGAATTCTTCAGGAGAATTCAGACGGGTCTGAGCAATAATCGAAGCATTTAAACGCTGTCCAGGAACAGGCGGGGTTCCTCCTAACTGCCCGGCTGCAACTTGGTTGTTTTGAGCTTTAATGGCAGTGATGACATCCTGTGTGGTCATTTTATAGTTGAGCAGTTTGTCAGGATCGAGCCAAATGCGCATAGCATACTGGTTACCAAACAACATCGTTTCACCCACACCACTGACACGGCTCAATGGGTCTTTGACACTGGCTCCAACATAATCAGCGATATCATCCTGAGTCATGGAACCATCTTCAGAAATGAAACCTGCCACCATTAAGAATGAATTAGTTGTTTTATCAACACTAATACCTTGTTGTTGAACTTCCCGAGGCAATAGGGGCATTGCCAGTTGCAGTTTATTCTGTACCTGTACTTGGGCGATATCTGGATCTGTGTTCGCTTCAAAAGTTAGCGTAATGCTCATACGCCCAGCAGAATCACTGTTGGAAGCCATGTATACCAGATTATCGATACCGTTCATATTTTGTTCAATAATCTGGGTTACCGTGTTTTGTACCGTTGTTGCGTCAGCTCCTGGATAAACCGCAGAAATGGAAATAGAAGGTGGTGCAATTGCAGGGTATTGCTCCACGGGTAATTTCATTATCGCCAATAGACCAGAAAGCATGGTGATAATCGCAATTACCCATGCAAAGATTGGTCGATCTATAAAAAACTTAGGCATGAATCACCAACTCCTTTATTGAGGCTTTTTAGCAGGCTCAGTTTGATTGGCTGTGAGCTTAGCATCCAGATTAGTTTCCATTGGTTTAACGGTGACTCCTGGAGCAATTTTCTGCAATCCTGTGACTATCACTCTATCTCCGGCTTTCAAACCTTCTGTGACCAGCCACTTATTACCGATTGCCTGAACAGCATTGATACTACGTAATTCTACTTTGTTATCCTTATCGACAATCAGCGTGGTTGCCTGGCCACGAGGTGTTCTGGTAATTGCTTGCTGAGGAACCAAAATCGCATTTTGTCGAACGCCTTCTTCCAGTTTTGTACGGACAAACATGCCAGGAAGTAGTTCTTCATTGGGATTTGGGAAAACCGCACGCATAGTGATAGAGCCGGTTGTTTCATCAACTGTAATATCGGAAAACTCAAGGTAGCCTTCCTGACTGTACTCTTTACCTGTATCAGTGATTAGGCGAGTTTTGGTTTTACCGCCTTCTTTATGAACTGTTCCTTTGGCTATTTCATTTTTTAGACGTAAATAATCATCGCTTGATTGGGTAATATCAACATAGATAGGGTTCAGTTGTTGAACCGTTGTCAAGGCGGTTGGCTGCCCACCAGAAACCAGCGCTCCTTCAGTGACAGTGGATTTACCCGCACGCCCAGAAATGGGTGAGGTCACTTTAGTATACGCTAGATTGATTCTGGTACTTTCCAGCTCAGCTTTGGTAGACAGCACTTCTGCGGCTGCCTGAGCATGTGCAGAAATTACTTTATCAAATTCCTGCTTACTCACATATTGTGTACCCAGTAATGATTTATAACGGTCAACGGTTAAACGAGACACTTTCTCATTGGCTTGTACCCGAGATAAATTTGCCAAGGCTTTGTTGTAGTCTGCCTGATAGGTTGCTGGATCTATCTGGTATAACGACTCACCTGCGGCAATATCACTACCTTCTTTATAGTTACGTTTCAGAATGATGCCACTGACTTGAGGACGAACTTCCGCAACACGATAAGCAGAAGTCCGCCCAGGTAATTCTGTGATAACAGCCAGAGGTTCTGCTTTCAGCGTTACAATACCCACTTCAGAAGCATGCTCGCCAGCAGCCCCTTGCTGAGAATTTTTGTTGTCATTACATCCTGAGAGAATGAAGCTGCCTGAAAGTACCAGTAGTGTGGCCAGAGGCAAAACCCCTCTGTTTTTTCGCATAAGTAAACCTCAATTTTTCAATGTAGACGCTTTAAAATCTAGCTAGTGCTAACGAGTGAAATTATTACTTTATTGATTGAGAGTGCTATAGTACAAACATACATGAATGTATGTAAATCATCCTCAAGTCAAAAATAAAGTTTATGGCACGAAAATGGCACGAAAAACTAAACAGAAAGCAAAAGAAACCCGCCAACAGATTATAGAAGCCGCGATAAAGGTATTTTCTGAACGTGGAGTTTCTGCTACTTCATTGTCAGATATCGCGATTGCAGCCAGTGTGACGCGTGGCGCAATTTATTGGCATTTCAAAAACAAAATCGATCTGATTTCTGCTGTTTGTAAAATGCACGAAAATAAAATCGACGAGTTAGAGAAAGAGTATCAAGCAAAATATCCGAATAATCCACTCCTTGCATTGAGATCTCTGTTGATTTTTCTGTTAAAAATGATGATTGATGATTCCAGAAATCGATTACTGATGGAAATTTTTTTCCACAAATGTGAGTTTGTTGGAGAAATGCTTTTATTGGCTGAGAAGCTTAGAGGATTATGTATTTCCGATTATAAAAAAATTGAAAATATTTTGGAGGCTTGTATTCAGTCGGGAGAATTACCTCATGATCTCGATCTCAGGCGTTCTGCCATCATGCTGAAAGCGTTGGTGACAGGAGTATTGGAAAACTGGTCATTCGCACCAGACAGTTTTAATCTTAAGGAACAATCGACGCATCTGGTGGATAGTCTCATTGATACACTCAAATATAGCCACCACTTGCGATGTAACGAGGAAAATAAGTTTTAAATCACAGGAGCGAATGTCGATGGAATCTATTCTTAGTGTTATCATTTTAAATTGACGTTATTAGGAAAGTTTGAACCATAAACTCGGTCAGAACCTCCTGATATTCAGCGCTATCATTCCATTATCTGCAAATGATGAGTAGATGAATTTATGGTTCCATTTAACCGATACTTGGGTATTTTGCTCAATAAGTGGGTCTTATGCGATAAAAGGCCTGATGCATTACATTTTCGTTTTGTTTTCATGGTGAGCCTGTTTTTCCTTCTGTTATTTTTCTTTTCTCCTGCAATGGCAACATTTAGCAGTGAAATACCAACCCGCAATGATATTCAAAATCAGCTTAAGATCCTGACAGAACGTAAGGAACACACGGTTGAGGAGAAAACATCGATAGCTGATTTGGAAAAGGCACTCTATTTCTTTGACAAAATAGATCAAGTTAATCTGGATTCCGATTTACTTAAAAAAAACTTACAGGATTCTCCGCAGAAATCACGTCAAATCACGGTCGGATTGGAAAATCTGAAGAATAACGCCCAGCAGGATGAGAATGATTATAAACAAACGCTGGAAACGTTGTCGCTGAAGCAACTTGAATCCAAACTGAACAGTACACTGAATAGCTTGCAACGAGCTCAGGAAAACCTTGCTAGCTATAATAGCCAGTTAATTGGGCTGCAAACCCAGCCGGAACGGGCGCAAAATTTACTGTTCCACAATGTGCAAAGACTGCAACAAATCCGTAATCAACTCAATAATGAGCTGACAGAACAGCCGGAATCACGTTACCCCCAGCTTGATTTGCTGCGGGTAGAACAATCTTTTCTGATGCAGCAAAATGAGTTGCAAAGGACATCCCTACAGGCAAACACACAACTACAGACGCTTTTGCAACAGCAACGTGATTACACTTCTTTCCAAATTGATCAGTTAGAACGTTATGTTCAATTTATTCAAAATGTGGTGAGCGGAAAGCGTTTGATTGTTTCTGAAGAAACAGCAAAAGAAGCACAGAATTCAGACGATACTAATTCTCATATTCAGTCTAACCCGTTGGTTAAGGAAGAAATCCAGATCAATCGCGAACTCAGTGAGCGGCTGATTGCCGAAACGCGGGAAAGTAACCAACTGGTACAAAAAAATATTCTCGTTAAGAATTTCTTGGATAGAGCCATCCAATCTGAACGTAATCTTAAAGAGCAGGTTAAAGTATTACGTGGCAGTTTATTGCTGTCGCGTATCCTGTTTCAGGAACAGCTCAAGGTACCGCAAAATGTACTGACAAAGGATTTGCCGATAAAAATTGCTGATCTGCGTTTGGAGCAATTTGAAATTAACCAGCAACGCGATAAGCTTTACCAGTTTAATGATTATGTCAATCAGTTATTGAACCTACATTCAGATGAGATAAAACATGAATCTAAGGAAGCAGTAGGTGAAATTCGTAATGCTATCGAACAAATTCTGGAAATTCGCCGTGAGCTTTTGAATCAACTCAATAACCAGTTGGGAAATCAAATTACACACGCCATCAATTTACAGATGGATCAGCAACAATTGCTGGATGTCAGCCAGTCGTTGGAACAGACGCTTGTCCAACAGATCTTCTGGGTCAACAGCAATAAACCAATGAACCTGGCTTGGTTGAAATCTTTGCCTGATTTAATTCAGGAAGAGCTGAGCCATCTGAATATTCATTTGACTCTCAGTGGACTTGCCACGGGATTAAAGAATTCCATTCACTTTGTCATTCCCCTTTTGCTGGTCGGCCTGTTTTTACGCTGGCAGACAAAAGGCATTAATGAGCAGTTGAAGAAAATTTCTGATGAGGTAGGGCAACTGCATCGGGACAGCCAGTTGCATACCCCATTAGCATTAATTCTGACATTGGTAAAAACATTACCACTTGCTCTTATAATTTTGGCTATAGGCTACTGGTATTCGAAATCAGGGGATGATTTAGGTGATTTAATATGGAGCTTTTCTCGACAATTGGCGCTTTTCTGGACTATGTATCGATGTAGTTACCAAATCCTCGCCAAAGGTGGAATAGGAGAGCACCATTTTTCATTGAACAGCGCGGATTACACTCTGTTCCGCAAAAATCTTGTGCGGTTATCGATTGTATTGCTGCCGATACTGTTTTGGATAACTTTAGGGGTCAAACACCCGTTACGTTTATCTGATGATGTGATTGGTCAGTGCACGGTGTTAATTTGCCTGCTCTTCGTTTTCATTTTTATTTTTCCATTCTGCCGTCGGTTATGGCATGTGAAAAGTTCACACATGATCCGAACCATGGTGGTGACGACATTGACTTTTGCACCTCTGGTTCTGATGGTGCTTATGGTATCCGGTTATTTCTATACAACCCTGCGTTTGGCTGAACGTTGGCTTTACAGCCTTTACCTGCTGTTCCTCTGGCATATCTGTTATCAGGCTTGTTTACGGGGATTGGGAATTGCCGCCCGCCGCATTGCCTATCGCCGGGCAATTTCCCGGCGTCAGGCTCAGGCGAAAGAAGGGGCAGAAGGAGACGTAATGGAAGAGCCGCCAATGGAGCTGAAGCGCATTAACCAGCAATCATTGCGTTTAACCACGATGGTGCTGTTTTTGATTTTTTTGGGCGCCTTTTACTGGGTTTGGTCTGATTTAGTGACAGTATTTTCCTACCTTGATGGGATTAATCTGTGGCAGTACAGCACGACAACAGAGCTGGGGAGTGTCCTGCAACAGGTTACCTTGAAAGATCTGGGGATTTCTATGGCAACGCTGGTGATTTCATGGGTAATGATGAGAAACTTGCCGGGCTTATTAGAAGTGTTGGTATTGTCTCGTTTACAGCTACAACAGGGTTCTTCTTATGCGATTAAGACGACTCTGACTTACCTGATCATTGGCGTCGGTGGAATCAGTGCATTGGGAACATTGGGGCTTTCGTGGAATAAATTACAGTGGTTGGCGGCGGCTCTTTCAGTCGGTTTAGGTTTTGGTTTACAGGAAATTTTTGCCAATTTCGTATCAGGTCTGATCATTTTGTTCGAACGTCCTGTTCGTATTGGAGATACTGTGACGATAGGCACTTACTCTGGCTCAGTCAGTAAAATCCGCATCAGGGCGACAACAATTACAGATTTTGACCGTAAAGAAGTGATTATTCCCAATCGTGCTTTTGTTACGGAGCGTCTGATCAATTGGACACTTTCTGACACTATCACACGTATTATCATTAAAGTTGGCGTTGCGTATGGCTCAGATCTGGATAAGGTGAAAGAAGTTCTGCTTAAAGCGGCCAAAGATAACCCTCGTGTTATGAATGAACCAATACCACAGGTTTATTTTATGAGTTTTGGTGCCAGTACATTGGATCATGAATTGAGGCTATATGTGAAAGAGTTGGGCGATCGTAGCCATACTGTGGATGAAGTTAACCGCAATATTGATAAACTATGTCGGGAAAATGATATCAATATCGCATTCAACCAGTTGGAAGTGTATTTGCACAATGGGCAAGGCAATAGTCTGCAAGAGGTACAGAAGTCATTGAACGGTGGTAGCCACCATCCAGATGGGAAGGTATCTCCTGGCGATCAGCCACTTTTACCTTAAAAGACATGTTTGATGGGATAGGCATTAACTCTGTTCATTCCTCAGGCTGCTGAGCTTGTTTTTTCAGTTTTTCTTGAAAATCGTCTTTGACGATCTTTAACGCAGCTAGTGCGATATCGGGAGAAATTTCATTGCATTCGAGTAAATAAATCAGATCTACCGCGAGTTGCACTTCAGGTGGTGCTTGTTCGAGATCCATAATCGGTTATGCTCCTTAGTGACTAATCTGAATTTTCTTGCTTTTCTATCGCTTTTTCGATACGCATCAATGCTTGGCGACAGCGAGCGAGCCTTCCTGCCAGCGCTGCGATTTCTTTTTGTAGTTTATATTGGTTTGTCGGTATAACTTGTTTATTTAACTGTAATTCCCGATCATTAATCATTGCCATTAAACGGCGCTCATAATCCTGATGTTCAGCCAGACGATGGTAAAAATCCCGTTCTTGCGACTGACGTTCAAATTTATCCTCTTGCTTTCTCAGTGACTGTGTTGATATTTCGCGTTTCAGTGCTTCAATTTGCGTCACTAAACGTTCAGAAAGAAATCTGACCTGCTCGGTACGATTATCTTTCACACAGGTCTTTAATTGTGACATATTTTTTTTAATTTCATTAAGATATCCACCTAGTTTATTGCTGTGTTGGTGGAATAATGCTTGATCAAAACGGGCGATTGAAAAAGGTGTTTTGGGGAGTGATTCAAGCTCTGTTTCCAGCATACTGATCTGTTTTTCAAGTGCGACTAATAAATTTTGTATACTCATCAGCATTCCGTTATCGTTAATAATATCTTCGTTAAAACCTACTTCATCATGCTTAACTATTTTGTAACAATAATGCTTGATGTGATAGGTGCCAAGCTTGACCAAAATCAACAAAAACAGGCTGCAATTTGCTTTGCGGTTGCTTTTTTCCCATAGTTTGAATAGATTTTAGCGTTTTCGTTTTTTATAACTGGCTGGCATCGATTATGACCGCTAATGCGCAAAAACTACAATTTATTAAAGATAGTATCGAAACGATCCCTGATTACCCAAAAGTCGGGGTACTTTTTCGTGACATCACCACGCTGCTGGATAATCCCGTTGCCTACCAAGCTACGATTGATCTACTGGTAATACATTATCAAGAGAAAGGCATTACCAAAATCGTTGGTACAGAAGCTCGTGGTTTCTTGTTTGGCGCCCCTGTTGCACTACGTCTGGGAGTTGGTTTTATTCCCGTTCGCAAGAAAGGCAAATTACCTCGTGCGACGTTAAGTGAAACTTACGATCTGGAATATGGTACTGATACCTTGGAAATCCATAAAAACAGTATCAAAGAAGGGGATAAAGTTCTGGTGGTTGATGATCTTCTTGCAACAGGCGGTACCATTGAGGCGACCGTAAGTTTGATTCGACGTCTGGGTGGAGAAGTTTCTGAAGCGGCATTCATCATTGGCCTGCCTGATTTAGGCGGTACCGAGCGTTTGAAAAAACAGGGTATCGAGAGCTACACGCTCATAGAGTTCCCTGGTCACTGATTACTCCCATTTTTGCATAATTGATACATCAGCCTCGCCGTTCATGGTGAGGCTGTGCTAGCATGATACTCAGTCATGTTCAATTTCCTCGGTATTCATGAGCTATCAGGTACTCGCCCGTAAGTGGCGCCCACAAATATTTTCTGATGTGATTGGTCAGCAACATGTGCTGACTGCACTGGCGAATGGTCTTGAGCACCAGCGCCTCCATCATGCCTATCTTTTTTCTGGCACCCGTGGTGTGGGAAAAACCACCATCGCACGTCTGTTGGCAAAGGGGCTGAACTGTGAAACGGGAATCACGAAGACCCCATGTGGTCAATGTGCGAACTGTCTTGAAATTGAGCAGGGGCGTTTTGTCGATCTGATCGAAATCGATGCCGCCTCTCGAACAAAAGTAGAAGATACCCGTGAATTACTGGACAACGTGCAGTATGCACCTGCCCGTGGCCGTTTCAAAGTTTATCTCATTGACGAAGTTCACATGCTTTCGCGCCATAGTTTCAATGCGTTACTCAAGACATTGGAAGAACCGCCTGAACATGTGAAATTCTTGCTGGCGACAACAGATCCACAAAAACTGCCCGTGACGATCCTTTCACGTTGTCTACAATTCCATCTGAAAGCATTGAATGTTGATCAAATCAGTGGTCAGTTGGAACATGTCCTTAATGCAGAGCAAATAGAGAGCGACTCCCGTGCGCGCCATCTTCTGGCCCGTGCTGCGGATGGTAGTATGCGTGATGCTCTGAGCCTGACCGATCAGGCGATTGCCCTCGGTGGAGGTAAACTGACCGCCGATATCGTTAGCCAGATGTTAGGCACGCTGGATAATGATCAGCCTTTGGAAATGATTGAATGGCTGGTTCGGGCTGATGGGCAACAGCTTATGGCGCTGGTTGAGCAAATCGCATCCCGTGGCGTGGATTGGGAACATCTGTTGGTTGACATTTTGTCATTACTGCATCGCATTGCCATGCTCCAGTTGTTGCCTCAGCAACCTGATAATGATCCCTCTTCAATGGAAGGGCGTTTGCGGTTGCTGGCAAGATCAATTTCTCCTGCCGATCTACAACTTTTTTATCAGGCATTGCTGGTCGGACGCAAAGATCTCCCTTATGCCCCAGAGCGCCGAATGGGTGTTGAAATGGCATTATTACGCGCTTTGGCGTTCCACCCCAAAACTATCATTGAAGAAACGCCAGCGTCAGGTGGAGAAATCCCGGTAGTACCGCAGGTATCTGCATCTGCACAACGCCATCCGGTTTCACCTGTACAAAACCATGTGGCTGGTGAACGCTCTGAGAATGGTTCTGAACACAGTTCTCCGCAATCGATGAGTACAGAACCTGTAATCAGCAGTCCAACGGCAAAATTGCTGCAAGCGAGGCATTCGCTTACTCGACAAGGGAATACGCCCCCAAAAAAGTCTGAGCCGGCAGAGCCTGTGAAGGCGAAGTCGGCAAGCTCGGCGCTGGAACGATTAGCAGCCGTGGCCGAACAGCGGTCACAATCTTATATTCCCAAAGCCCAGGAGCCAAAGCCCATAAAGCAAGAAGCTTACCGCTGGCGGACAACGAATACGAGTATTGAGGAAAAGCCGGTTTGTGTCACGACACCAAAAGCGATAAAAGCAGCACTTGAGCACGAAAAGACACCAGAACTGGCGGAAAAGTTGGCGGTTGAATCGAAACAGAGAGATTCATGGTCAGCGGAAATTGATAAACTGAATATTCCAAAACTGGTTCAGCAAGTTGCATTGAATGCGTTTAAAGAACAGATTGATGAAAGTCGGTTTTGTCTTCATCTGCGTTCCAAACAACGTCACCTTAATTCAGCATCGGCACAGCAAATGTTGTCCGAAGCCTTAAGTGAATTGCATGGAAAACCTATTGAACTCCGTATTATTGAAGATGATAATCCTGCGGTAAAAACTCCGTTGGAGTGGCGGCAAGCCATTTATGAAGAAAAATTGGCACAAGCACGCCAATCCATTATTTCGGATAGAACGATTCAAACACTTCAGCAGCTGTTTGATGCAGAATTGGATGAAGAAAGTATCCGGCCTGTTTAACTGCTACGGTGTGTATTTAAACTGTGGCTATAGCGAAGAGAGATAATTATGTTTGGTAAAGGTGGTTTGGGCAATCTGATGAAACAGGCCCAGCAGATGCAAGAAAAAATGCAGAAAGTGCAGGAAGAAATTGCAAATTTGGAAGTGACAGGTGAATCTGGTGCGGGTCTGGTGAAAGTGACTATTAATGGTGCACACAACTGTCGTCGTGTTGAAATCGATCCAAGCTTGATGGACGATGACAAAGATATGCTGGAAGACCTGATTGCCGCTGCATTCAATGATGCAGCCCGTCGAATTGAAGAAACCCAGAAAGAAAAAATGTCCGGCGTTTCTAACGGCATGCAATTACCGCCTGGCTTTAAGATGCCATTCTGATGCAAACCAGTCCTCTTCTTGAATCCCTGATGGAGTCATTACGCTGTTTACCCGGTGTAGGTCCCAAATCAGCCCAGCGAATGGCATTTCATTTGTTGCAACGGGATCGCAGTGGTGGCATGAGGCTTGCTCAGGCATTGACTCGTGCAATGTCTGAAATTGGTCACTGTCAGGACTGCCGGACATTTACTGAACAGGAACAATGCACGATTTGTGGTAATCCCCGTCGTCAGCAGAATGGTCAGATCTGTGTGGTGGAAACGCCTGCGGATATTCACGCCATTGAACAGACCGGCCAGTTTGCCGGTCGTTATTTTGTCCTGATGGGGCGCTTATCGCCGCTGGATGGTATCGGGCCAATGGATATTGGTTTGGATCGTTTGGAAGAACGTCTGTCTTCCGAAACCCTGTCAGAAATTATTCTGGCCACCAACCCGACTGTTGAAGGAGAGGCAACGGCAAACTATATCGCGGAAATGTGTTCGCAATATGGTGTGATAGCCAGTCGTATTGCTCATGGTGTTCCCGTGGGGGGGGAACTTGAAATGGTGGATGGTACAACGTTGTCCCATTCACTTGCGGGTCGTCAAAGAATCACTGATTTGTGATCGATTACCCAATTTCAAATGGGAAATTCCAATGGATGGTGTTGCGGATAACGCCACCATCCATAGCTGATTTGTACATTCATCAAACCAATTTTATATTCTTCTGATTGCCCTAACTTGAAATTGTTGGGAGTTATCCCCATCTGATTACCATCGTCCGATTTTACATATCTGAACTGGATTTAGATTGAGGTAATAAATGAGCATGAAAGGTCAGGAAACCCGTGGATTTCAGTCTGAAGTCAAACAACTATTGCAGTTGATGATCCATTCTCTCTATTCCAATAAAGAAATTTTTCTCCGTGAGTTGATTTCAAATGCATCAGATGCTGCGGATAAATTACGCTTCCGTGCATTGTCAAAACCTGAATTGTATGAAAATGATGGTGAGTTACGTGTTCGTCTTGCTTTTGATAACGAGCATAAAACCATCACTATCAGTGATAATGGTATCGGCATGTCCCGTGATGAAGTTATTGATAATCTGGGAACGATTGCAAAATCCGGTACTAAATCATTCCTTGAATCTGTTGGTTCTGATCAGGTAAAAGACAGCCAGTTGATTGGGCAATTCGGCGTTGGTTTTTACTCTGCCTTTATCGTGGCGGATAAAGTGACTGTGCGTACCCGTGCGGCAGGCACTGCGGCCGATCAAGGTGTTTTCTGGGAATCAACAGGTGAAGGTGATTACACCATTGCTGATCTTGAAAAAACTGAGCGTGGTACAGAAATCACTTTGCATCTGCGTGAAGGGGAAGATGAATTTCTTAACGACTGGCGTCTGCGTTCTATCATCGGTAAATATTCTGATCACATTGCGTTGCCAGTTGAAATTGAAACCAAAAACGAAGAAGACGATACCGTCACATGGGAAAAAATCAATAAAGCTCAAGCGCTGTGGACACGTGGTAAAGCCGAAATCAGTGATGAAGAATACCAAGAGTTTTATAAACACATTTCCCATGATTTCACTGATCCTCTGAGCTGGAGCCACAATCGCGTTGAAGGTAAACAGGAATACACCAGCTTGTTGTATATCCCTGCTCAGGCACCGTGGGATATGTGGAACCGTGAACATAAACATGGGCTGAAATTGTATGTACAACGCGTATTCATCATGGATGATGCCGAACAGTTCATGCCAAATTATCTGCGTTTTATGCGTGGTCTGATCGATTCCAATGACTTGCCGCTGAACGTTTCCCGTGAAATTCTGCAAGACAGTACTATCACCCGCAATTTGCGTAATGCGTTGACCAAACGTGTATTGCAGATGCTGGATAAATTAGCAAAAGACGATGCGGAAAAATACCAGACCTTCTGGCAGCAGTTTGGCTTGGTACTGAAAGAAGGGCCTGCTGAAGACGGTTCAAACAAAGAAGCTATTGCTAAATTACTGCGATTCGCAACCACTCATCATGATGGCTCGGCACAAACTGTTTCTCTGGAAGATTACCTCAGCCGCATGACTGAAGGTCAGGAGAAGATTTACTACATTACTGCCGACAGCTACGCCGCAGCAAAAAATAGCCCACATCTGGAGCTGTTCCGCAAGAAAGGCATTGAAGTTCTGTTGCTGTCTGACCGTATCGATGAATGGATGATGAGCTACCTGACCGAGTTTGATGGCAAGTCATTCCAGTCTGTCAGCAAGACGGATGAATCTCTTGACAAACTGGCTGATGAAAACAAAGCCGAGCAGGAAGAAGAAGATAAAAAACTGGAGCCGTTTATTGAGCGTGTGAAAACGCTGCTTGGTGACCGTGTGAAAGAAGTTAAGCTGACCCACAGACTGACTGATACACCCGCGATAGTGACAACGAATGCCAATGAAATGAGCACCCAAATGGCGAAACTATTTGCGGCAGCAGGACAGTCTGCACCAGAAGTGAGCTATAACTTTGAACTGAATCCAGAACACAATCTAGTGAAAAAAGCGGCTGATATTCCTGATGAAGCTCAGTTTGCGGATTGGATAGAACTGTTACTGGATCAGGCATTGTTTGCTGAACGCGGCACATTAGATGATCCAAACCAATTCATTCGCCGGATGAATCAATTATTATTGGCTGAAAAAGCTTAAACTCATTGAAATCATGATAATAGACCACGCTTCAACGTAAAATTGGGCGTGGTTTATTTTTAGGTCAATACGAAAACGTTTACCTGTTTTCTTGAGCCATACCCTATTCAAATGGTATGGTGGCTCGTTTTATTTAAAATACGAAAAGCAAATAGCAAGGGGATTTACGCGATGCGTATTATTTTGCTGGGCGCGCCAGGCGCCGGTAAGGGGACTCAGGCGCAATTTATCATGGAGAAATATGGGATCCCTCAGATTTCGACAGGTGATATGTTGCGTGCCGCAGTAAAAGCAGGCAGCGAGTTGGGTTTGAAAGCAAAAGAACTGATGGACAACGGTAAGCTGGTGACTGATGAACTGGTCATTGCTTTGGTCAAAGAGCGTATCAAACAAGATGACTGCCGTAGTGGATTCTTGTTGGATGGGTTCCCACGTACCATTCCTCAGGCTGATGCGATGAAAGAAGCGGGTATCAAGGTTGATTATGTTCTGGAATTCGCTGTTCCTGATGCAATCATTGTTGAACGCATTATTGGCCGTCGTGTACACGCGCCATCGGGTCGTGTTTATCACATCAAATTTAATCAGCCCAAAGTAGAAAACCGGGATGATGTGACTGGTGAAGAACTGAGTATTCGTAAAGATGATCAGGAAGATACAGTACGTAAACGTCTGGTTGAATACCACGCACAGACTGCACCTTTGGTTTCTTACTATCAGAACGAAGCTCAGGCAGGGAACACAAAGTACTCCAAACTTGATGGTACACGTCAGGTAGCTGAAGTCAGCGAAGAATTGGTCGGCATTCTGGGCTAATGACTTGGTATGTTCTTGAATTATTAAATCTTGAACAGCTAGAGCAGGCGGTGTTAATAACCGCCTGATTTTTTTGAATGTCACTCCATGAAATGTTAGATGTGACTATAACTCATGTTTATACTAGGTTATTAGTTATTTTAGTGGAGTACTGAGGGATGAGTAGCAATAAGTATGGTGTCTTACTGGTGAATCTTGGGACGCCGGATGAGCCAACACCTGTAGCAATAAGGCGTTATCTGGCGAAATTTCTGAGTGACCGAAGAGTTGTGGATATCCCTTCGTTTATCTGGAAACCGCTGTTGTACGGCATTATTCTTCCTTTCCGTTCTTCTCGTGTTGCTAAGCTGTACCAAGAAATTTGGACAGACGAGGGATCACCTTTGCTGGTTTATAGTCAGCGCCAGCAGAAATTGCTAAATGAAAGATTGACGGATATCCCCGTCGTTTTGGGAATGAGTTACGGTTTTCCTTCCTTGCCCCAAGCTGTCGGTAATCTTCTGCAACAAGGTATTGACCACCTGATTGTGCTTCCTCTTTATCCTCAGTATTCCAGTACGACATCGGCTGCGGTATTTGATAGCATCAGCAAAATATTGAAGGGATATCGTACCATACCCCATTTGTATTTCATCCGTAGCTATGCTACACATCCTGCTTATATTGCTGCCTTAAAAGAAACAATCGAGAAGAGTTTTGAAAAACATGGTTTGCCTGATCGTTTGCTTCTTTCCTACCACGGTATTCCAGAACGGTTGGCAACGATAGGTGATATTTATCCGCAGGATTGCAGGGCAACTACGGAGCTTTTGATACAGGCATTGGATTATCCTGCAGATAAAATTATGATGACTTTTCAATCTCGTTTTGGTCGTTTGCCGTGGTTAACGCCCTATACGGATAAGACAATGGCATTATTGCCAGAACAAGGTGTGGAACATGTTCAGGTACTGTGTCCGGGATTTTCATCAGACTGTTTGGAAACACTGGAAGAAATCCAACAGCAAAATCAAGCGATTTTCCGGCATGCCGGGGGTAAAAAGTTTGAATATATTTCTGCACTTAATGATAATGAGGCACACATTTCATTGCTTGAACAATTGGTAAATAACGCCATGAAATAAGGATTATTGTCTGTTATGAGATGTTATTTTACATTTTGACTGGCGAGTATTGGTAGCTATGGGTATTTTGGTGGTATATTTATCAGCACGTGTTTTGGTGATCGTGTGATTTTTAAGGGTATTGCTTTAAAATCAATGAATACTATGAGTAAGAAAAACAACTTGAGTCTTAATGAAAAGCAAAATTATTTGGATTGGGCATAGAGATAATGAGTAATAAACCGATTAAACACCCTGATTTTTATGAAGAAAATTCAAACTATTATCACCCTAAACAGGAAGATGAGATTGATTTATTTGAATTATTTTCCGTAATTTTCCAATCAAAATATTTAATTATCGCAATATCCGTGGTTTTTGCGGTGATTGGCTTCAGTATTGCGTCATTTTTACCACAGAAATGGACAAGTACAGCAGCCGTAGTGAAGCCGACATTGGAACAATTTCAGCCATTGAAAAATGCACTCACGGATTTGCAAGTTTTGAGTCTTGATCCGAAAGTGACAGAAGCATCGTTATATCAGCGTTTTGTCGAAAACTATAACTCGCGTGTATTGCGTGAAGATTATTTGGTCAGCACTGATTACTTCAAGGCGTTGCTTGCTAAGATGGACGATGGTGCGATACAGGGCAAACGAAAGCTTATTGAGCAGGTTGTAAATAAAAACATCTCCATTTCTTTACCTAAAAAAGATAATGAAGAAGATGACGAAAGCATACTCTCTTTCAGTGCGGGTACTGCGGAAGATTCTTACAACTTGTTGACTGGGTATATCAATTTTGTCTCTTCCGTTGTTCGTGATCAGGTGAAAGATGAATTGAATGATATGGTGCATCAGAAACTGGTCTTTTCACAAAAGTCGTATGAAATTGATCTGGCTCGCATCAGAAATATGCGTGGTGTTGATATCGAACGCTTGAAGTATGCGATCTCCATTGCTAACTCTGCCGGTGTTAAAAAACCTGTTTCCAATGGCGGCGCTATGATCAAGGATGACCCGGATTATTCGATTGCGCTGGGTGCGGATGCACTGCAACGTAAATTGCAGATTACTGAAGAGATTACCGATCCGACCCAGATAGATGCAGATCTTCGTAACAGACTTTTATATATAGAAAATTTAAAAGCAGTGAATATTAATAAGATTGATTTCGAGCCATTCAGGTATATGCAGCAACCTTATGAACCTACAGCGAAAGATTCACCTAAGCGTCTGCTGATTCTGATTGGTGCTGGTTTTATTGGCTTTATTTTATCTGTTATGTTTGTTCTGGTTCGCCATATGGCGCGCGGCCGCCAGAAACAAGAAGCTTAAACTTTTTATCGTCAGCGCTTTGCTCGTTAACGTTTGACAGCCAATGCTGCAATAGCATTGGCTGTTGTTCGTTATGGCGCTACGTTTTTTGTTTTGCTACGGTATTGTGTTAACATGCCGCATATTTTGGTTCTATAGCATCAATCAATTATGAAATTCCCTGGTAAGCGTAAATCTAAACACTATTTTCCTGTCAGCCTGAGAGATCCTCTACTCCAGCCCATCAAAGAAATGATAGATACTGAAAATAACCGAGCCTATATCGTTGGTATCGATCAAACACTGGTAGACATTGAAGCTAAGGTTGATGAGAGTTTTATCCAGCGTTATAACCTGAGCCAGGGGCATTCACTCGTCATTGAAGATGATGTCGCCGAGGCACTATATAAAGAACTGACAGACAATAATTTGATTAGTCACGAATTTGCGGGTGGAACCATCGGTAATACTCTGCATAATTATTCTGTTTTGGCTGACGATAAGTCCGTATTGCTTGGCACTATGTGTAATAGCATCCAGGTAGGGAGTTATGCATATTGTTATCTCTGCAATACATCCAGCCGCATGGATTTGAATCATCTTCAGGGAGTTGATGGCCCAATTGGCCGCTGTTTTACCTTGGTGACTGAAAACGGTGAAAGGACATTCGCTATCAGCCCGGGATTAATGAACCAACTCCGTCCGGAAAATATCCCTGAACATATTATTGCGGAAGCATCAGCACTGGTGATTACCGCCTATCTGGTGCGTTGCAAATCGGGTGAACCGATGCCGGAAGCAACGATGAAAGCCATCGGGTATGCGAAAAAGCATAATGTGCCTGTTGTACTGACATTGGGAACAAAATACGTCATCGCTGATGATCCGCAGTGGTGGCGCGATTTTTTGGCGGAAAATATTTCGGTAGTCGCCATGAATGAAGATGAAGCCCAAGAGCTGACGGGCTTTAGTGATCCTCTGCTGGCAGCAGATATGGCCTTGAATTGGGTGGATTTGGTGTTGTGTACCGCAGGGCCGGCGGGACTGTATATGGCAGGTTATACCGAAGAAGAACATAAACGCCAGACTTCACATCCATTATTACCGGGCGCGATCGCTGAATTTAATCTCTATGAATTCAGTCGGGTGCTATGCAAAGCCGATTGCCAGAACCCAATGCGGGTCTACTCCCATATTGAGCCTTATATGGGGGGGCCTGAAAAAATCATGAATACTAATGGGGCTGGCGATGGTGCATTGTCTGCATTGTTACATGATATTACAGCTAATAGTTACCACCGAATGAATGTTCCCAACTCCAGTAAACATAAGCGCTCTTATTTGACGTACTCGTCATTGGCTCAGGTATGTAAATACGCGAATAGAGTGAGTTATCAGGTATTGAGCCAGCACTCACCTCGCCTGATGCGTGGGTTGCCAGAGAAAGAAGATAGTTTGGAAGAATCTTACTGGGAACGCTAATACTACGTTAACGATGCAACAACGTTGCTATGGTTTATTCTGGAGTATCCCCCTGATTTTAGCGGGATACTCCATATCGATAACTAACTTGCTGTCGAAAATGACGCTGGTGGCTCTATCGGACAAATTGGCTCAGACGTCGGGAGTGCATCAGCCATCGCTCTTGCTATTTCATGTTCACCAATAATGATGTGGTTAGTACCACGTTCCATAATATAGGTCACTTCATCATCATAGTGAGCACGCGCGATAATATTGATATCTGGCCGGATCTCTCTGGCATTCGCAACTATTTCACCTGCTTCGTAGCCATTGGGGATAGTCAGAAATAACGTGCAGGCGCAATCGAGTCGTGCCAGAGCCATGATATCTTTGCTGGCAGCATTGCCCATCACTGCACTGATGCCCATTTCCCCTAACTCCTCAAATCGGGCACGTGTATCTTCAAGGACAACCAACGGGAAATTTCTTTCTTGCAACCGCTGGCAGAGAAGACGGCCGACTCGGCCATAGCCCACGATAATGGCATGGCCACAGATATCAACTGGGATCTGAGTTTCTTCTTCCAGCGTTTCTTCTAATAATTGTTCTTCAATAGTTTCTGTTTTTTCCAGATAACGATCCAGCAAACTGAATAGAATCGGATTCAACATAATTGAGACAATGGCACCGGCCAGCACAAGGTTACGTGCTTCTCCATCCAGTAATCCTAAAGTGACGCCAAGCCCTGCCAGAATAAAGGCAAATTCCCCGATTTGAGCGAGACTGACGGAAATCGTCAGGGCTGTACGTCGTGAATGACCAAACATTTTGACCAGAAGCATAGCTGCCAATGATTTGCCAATAATAATAATGACAAGGGTTCCCAGAATAGCAAGTGGCTGCTGGAACAATACCATTGGATCAAACAACATTCCGACAGAGACAAAGAACAGAACGGCGAAAGCATCTCTTAGCGGTAAGGTATCCTGTGCTGCCCGATGGCTCAGTTCTGACTCATTCAGTACCATACCAGCGAAAAATGCACCCAGAGCAAATGAGGCATCAAACAGTTTCACGGCTCCGTAAGCGACACCTAAGGCAATGGCGAGTACCGCCAGAGTAAATAACTCGCGCGAACCTGTGCTGGCTGTTTTTGCCAAAATCCAGGGAATCAGACGGCGACCGACAAAAACCATCAATAAAATGAAGGCCACAACTTTGCCAATGGTCATAGCAAGTTCTAACAGCAATTGACCGATATTGGCATTCTGGCTATCCAGTATACCTGCGGCTGCGGGTAGTAATACCAGAGCCAGTACCATAGCCAGGTCTTCAACGATCAACCAGCCAATAGCAATTTGCCCCCGCTGGCTATCAATGAGTTGCCGCTCTTCTAGCGCTCTGAGCAGAACGACTGTGCTTGCGGTGGACAGACAGAGACCAAAGACGATCCCGCTAAACAGCCCCCAGCCAAGCAGTGTTGATAATCCCATACCCAATAAGGTTGCGACTGCAATTTGAGCGATGGCGCCTGGAATGGCAATTGATTTGACAGCTAACAAATCTTTAAGGGAAAAATGCAGACCGACACCAAACATCAGTAAGATCACGCCAATTTCTGAAAGTTCGGGTGCCAGCGAAGTATCGGCAACAAAACCTGGGGTAAAAGGCCCAGCAAGTACACCTGCCGCAAGGTATCCCACCAGAGGTGAGATTTTCAGGCGTTGGGCAAGCATGCCAAGCAGATAGGCGAGTACAAAACCGCCAACAATGGTCGTGATAAGAGGTGTCGAATGCTCCATCAAGGCTCCTTCTGGGTTAGGCAATAATATCGATTTTAGGGTTAAATGAGGTAATAATGTATTGTATAAATCATTTAAAACAAAGCTACTAGTGGGTATAAATGCAGGTTATCTACATAAATGGTATTTTAATGGTATTTTATGTAGATATTGTCATTATTTACGCTTGTTTACAAAGAAAAATGTCAATTATATAATTATGTCATTATGTTATTTTTCATGGTTTTTTTGTGGTTTTATTTCTATATTTGGCAGGAATAGAGTAAAAATACCAAGAAGTGGTAGAAAAGCACAGATTTTATAAACTAACTCTATACTGGTTTTATCCGCTACATAACCGAGAACGGCTGCACCGATACCACCCATGCCGAACGCCAGCCCAAAGAACAAACCTGCAATCATTCCCGTTTTGCCAGGAATAAGTTCCTGAGCGTAGACCAGAATAGCAGAAAATGCAGATGCTAATATCAGGCCAATGACTACGGTAAGGGGCCCCGTCCAGAATAGTGATGTATAAGGTAAAAGCAGAGTGAAGGGCGCAACGCCAAGAATTGATCCCCATATGACATATTTCCGGCCTATTTTATCTCCGATAGGCCCCCCAATCATAGTGCCTGCAGCTACAGCAAACAAAAAAATGAACAGATGGATCTGGGCATTTTGTACTGAAAGGCCGAACTTCTGGATCAGATAAAAAGTGTAGTAACTGCTGATACTGGTGAGATAGAAATATTTTGAGAAAATCAGGAGCAGCAGAATGGCAAAAGAACGCACAATCATTTTTCTGGGGAAATTCGGCTGAGAAATATGAGTGGATGATAGAAACTTAGAAGCTCGGTGCTGCATCTTATACCATTGGCTGACTTGCAACAGAATGACGATCGCCAGCAGTGCTGCCAGAGAAAACCACCCGATATTTCCCTTGCCATAAGGAGCGATGAAAATTGCAGCCAGCAGAGGCCCCAGTGAGCTTCCCAGATTGCCGCCTACCTGAAACAGGGATTGTGCCAGTCCATGACGTCCTCCGGAGGCCATACTCGCAACCCGTGATGACTCAGGATGAAAGACGGATGATCCTGTACCGACCAGTGCCGCAGCCAGTAAGATGATAGGGAAACTTTCGGCATAAGCCAGCAGAAGCAATCCAGACAGAGTGAATCCCATCCCGATGGGCAGTGAGTAGGGTTGTGGATGTTTATCCGTATACAGACCAATCAGGGGTTGTAGCAGGGACGCAGTTACCTGATAAACTAGTGTAATCATCCCAACTTGAATGAAGCTCAGAGTAAATTCAGATTGCAATAGTGGATAAATCGCCAAAATCAGCGATTGAATCATATCATTAAGCAGATGGGATAAGCTGATTGCACCGAGAATTGAAAAAACAGTCTGATGTGTTTTTCTTGATGAATCAGGCAATCGTTTTGTGGTGCTTTGTTCACTCATATTGGTTTTCCCATCAATCCAGCCTGTGTTGTATGGCGTTGAATTGTTGTTTAATTGTTACACTTTAATACATATTAGGCCGCTAATAAAATTTTTACTTACATTGATATAATTTGATACTTATCCCATAAAAATAAAATAAAACCCTAATTAATGACACAATTCTGTAATCTTGATTGGAAAATATATCCTAGCACCTAGGTGCATCACTCTATTCTGGTGTTGGATTAGGGCCTGTTCCAGCAGAGATAATGTTATATAGACACTGCTGTAGAAAAGTAGCATGTCTTGATGGGATAGGTTTATAATTTTCATAAAACTAATAATTGTTACATAACAGATAATATTTAAGGAACATGGAGATACCCATGAAATTTTCGTTCAAAACATCAGCATGTGCCCTTGTCGTTTCTTTGTCATTGTTGCCGATAAGTGCAGCTGCTTGGGAAAAGAATAAAACTTACGATATTACAATTCTGCATACTAACGATCATCATGGCCACTTTTGGCAGAACGATCATGGCGAGTATGGTCTGGCAGCTCAGAAAACGATGGTAGATTCTATCCGTCAGGAAGTTGCCAAGAAAGGAGGCAGTGTGTTGCTGTTATCCGGGGGGGACATCAATACTGGTGTTCCCGAATCGGATATGCAGGATGCTGAGCCAGATTTTAAGGGAATGAATTTGGTGGGTTATGATGCAATGGCGCTGGGGAATCATGAGTTTGATAAACCTTTAAACGTGTTGCATCAGCAGGAAAAATGGGCCAATTTCCCATTTCTGTCTGCTAACATTTATCAAACCAGTACTGGCAAGCGTTTATTTAAGCCGTATGTGATGTTTGATAATCAAGGCGTGAAAATTGCGGTTATTGGTTTGACAACCGATGATACGGCAAAGGTAGGAAACCCAGCCAACTTCCCTGATGTTGAATTCCGAGTACCGGCGGAAGAAGCGAAAAAAGTTATTGATGAGCTGAAAAAGAATGAAAAACCGGATGTGATCATTGCCGCAACCCATATGGGGCACTATAACGATGGGCATCATGGCAGCAATGCTGCGGGGGATGTTGAAATGGCGCGCAGTTTGCCTGCGGGTTATTTAAATATGATTGTGGGGGGGCATTCACAAGATCCGGTCTGTATGTCAGCAGAGAATAAAAACTACAAACAAATGGATTATGTACCGGGAACACCTTGCTCACCAGATCGCCAGAATGGAACATGGATTGTGCAGGCACATGAATGGGGCAAATATGTCGGCCGTGCTGATTTCCAATTTCGTAACGGTGAATTCAAATTGGTTCATTATCAATTGATCCCCATCAACTTACAGAAAAAAGTAAAAAACGAAGACGGCAGCACAGGGAGAGCTTATTACACTCATCAAATTACTGAGAATCCTGCAATGCTGAAGCTGTTGACACCATATCAGGATAAAGGCAGCCGGAAATTAAATGTTCAGGTGGGCGTGGTAGATGGAAAATTAGAAGGTGATCGCAGTAAAGTGCGTTTCATCCAGACCAATATGGCGCATCTTGTACTGGCAGCTCAGATGGAACGGACAAATGCTGATTTTGCCGTGATGAGTGGGGGAGGGATTCGTGATTCTATCGAAGCAGGGGATATTACTTACAAAGATGTCCTGAAAGTTCATCCATTTGCCAACCAACTGGTTTATGTGGATTTCAAAGGTCGCGAAGTCTTGCCATATTTGACGGCTGCGGCAAATATGGAGACGGATTCAGGTGCTTACGGGCAGTTTTATAATGTCAGTTTTGTGGTTGATGGCAAAAAGATCCGTGATGTGAAAATTGGTGGCAAGCCGTTGGATCTTAATAAAACTTATCGTATGGCTACACTGAACTTTAACGCTATCGGAGGTGATGGTTATCCACGTGTCGATAACTTACCTGGGTACGTGGATACCGGTTTCGTTGATGCTGAAGTGTTGAAAGGCTATATCGAGAAGCACTCTCCGTTGAAAGCTACTGATTATGAGCCGAAAGGTGAAATTGTTCATAAGTGATCAGTGGTAGTCGTTGATAGGAAAGTCGTTAGTTATCTGTATAAAAAGACCACCTGTAAGATAGGTGGTCTTTACTTATTATGCTGAGTGATTTTAAATTATCTAAAATAGGAATGGTTGAAACTAAATAATAATATAATTATTAAAAATCATAGTTATTAATGAATTGCTTTCTCCTTTTATTGGTAATTGCAATTTATTTTCAGACTTTAGCAATATCGGCAAAGGAACAATTAAGTAGTTGGCATAAATCGGCTGGCACCAATTCAATATCCAATCCTCGCTTGCCTCCAGAAATAAATAGGGTTGGCAAGATTTGAGCCTGACTATCGATAACAGTGGGCAAACGTTTTTTTTGCCCTAGTGGGCTAATGCCGCCTACCAGATAGCCAGTCACCTTTTGTGCCATCTGGGGATCTGCCATCTCTGCTTTCTTAGCCTTGAAGACTTTGGCGACTTTTTTCAAATCCAACTGTCCTGCAACCGGCGTAACTGCGACAGCAAGATTTTTGGGATCGCCATTCAATGAAACCAAGAGTGTTTTAAAAACCTGTTTGGCATCCAAACCGAGTTTTTTAACCACTTCATCACCGAAACTATGTTCATTCGTATCATGTTCATAAGGGTGAAGTTTGAAGTGAATTTTATGTTTTTCCAGTAAAATAACGGCGGGTGTCATCCTATTTTCCTGTAAAATTTCTCTGTAAAAATGAGACGAGTAAGGATAGTTTTTATCCTTGTATTCTTTCCATCATCTGTAGCAGATTGTTTTCACCATGAAGATGCAGAGCTCCTACAGCAACTAAATATTTGCCTGCGGGTAAAGCGTGTAATTGTTCATTCCACTGATGGTTGCGCTCGGCCATCAATGTCTGATGGAGCTCTTCGCAGAAGGTCTGCGGTAATGCTTGGTTTTGCTGCGCAGGTTTATAATTCATCCACCAGCTAATCATCGTCTGTAAAGCACGCGCATTGGTATTCCAATGGGTAAGTGTATCTTCTAACAGTGAAATACCCCCATTTGGCAGGTTGGAGAGTAAGTTAACCTGAGTATCCGTCCCTTCCAACTCAATAATGACCTTATCGATGGCTTTTGCGCTATCCAACAATTGACAGTCAATGCCATATTGAGGGCGCAATCCCAAATATTGAGCTTGAGCTGCCTGCAATATCAAAGCGACTTGCCATGAGGGTAATGCATCCAGTGATCTTAGAGGATACTGAATCTCATGGCAGTAATGCGTTAAACGGTCAAAATGTTCAGGTGATAAACGTAGTGACAGCGCAACTTGTTCTGGAAATTTTTCTTTGAAGGGAGATCCGGGTTGCGTGATGTCCGCTTCAACGATGAGGGCATCACACTGTTCCAGTTGCTCCAGTAGTATCTCAGAAAGTGGAAACATGTTTTCTGTGCCCATGTGAATGCTACCCACAATGTGCAAATGCCTATTTTTTGGCAGGGTGATGTCAAAAGCAGGATAGGGGTAATGCCGTTGGGAATTCAGTCTTAATACATTGTTGAGATATGTCATCAATTTCCCCATGTTACAGACTCCAATAGTTGGCACTCATCGATATGCTAACGTGTTAAAGATTAACAAGAAAGTGGGAAGATTGTTATAGACGAAAAGCTAAACTCTGTTCTGTTTAGCTTTTCGTGGGCTGAATAATAAGTTTTTGTCGACTTTATTCTGAAATTCAATGCTTGGGTTTAAAGCGCAATAACCGATTAGCGTTACTGACGACTGTAATTGAAGACAACGCCATTGCTGCCCCTGCAACTACAGGATTTAGCAAGGTTCCTGTGAAGGGATACAGGACACCTGCCGCAATTGGGATGCCTAATGTATTGTAGACAAATGCGCCAAACAGGTTCTGCTTCATATTGCGCAATGTTCCTCTGGAAAGCGCAACAGCATCAGCAACACCGTTGAGGCTATGGCGCATCAGGGTAATTGCCGCCGTTTCAATGGCGATATCACTGCCACCTCCCATTGCGATGCTTACATCTGCCTGTGCCAGCGCAGGTGCGTCATTGATACCATCACCGATCATGGCGACTTTCCGGCCTTCAGATTGTAGTGTTTGAATGGCTGCCGCTTTACCATCAGGTAACACACCGGCAATCACCTGATCAATCCCTGCTTCTTTAGCGATAGCATTGGCTGTTACCGGATTATCTCCCGTCAGCATGACTAAACGATAACCTTGATGATGCAAGCGTTGTAGGGCAGAAAGGGTATCTTGACGCAGAGGATCACGAATGGAAAACAGGGCAGCGATTTTGCCATCAGCCGCCAAGATGACGGGAGTTATGCCTTTTTCTGCCTGTGTCGCCATCAAGGTTTTTAATTCCGCAGTTTCAATCTGATTTTGCTCAAGCAAACTCTGATTCCCCAGTAGCAGTGTTGTGTCTCCAACCACCCCACGTATTCCCAATCCGGCTAATGTGCGGAATTGCTGTACTTCTGGCAATTTCTGCCCTGCCACTTTCAGCGCAATAGCCTTTGCCAGAGGATGATTTGAGCCACTCTCCAACGCGCCAGCCCATAACAATACCTGTTCTTCGGTGAATCCGTTAAAAGTACTTATTTCAGTAACTTGTGGCATGCCTTCTGTCAAAGTACCCGTTTTGTCGAAAACAAGGGTGTCCAGTTGACTGGCTTGTTGCAGGGCATCGGCATCACGCACCAGCACTCCTAACTCTGCCGCTCGTCCCACACCAGAAATAATGGACATTGGTGTCGCCAATCCAAGGGCGCAGGGACAGGCGATAATCAGGACGGTAGTGATGATGACCAGCGAGTACATGAGTTGTGGAGCAGGGCCGATGAAATACCAGATAGCGCCAGCGACCAGTGCGATGGCAATGACGACGGGAACAAATATTGATGATATTTTATCTGCTAATTGGCCGATTTCCGGTTTACTGCTCTGTGCCTGGCGCACTAGTTTGATGATCCGGGCTAGTGTCGTCTGGCTGCCAACCGCAGCAGCTCTGAACAACACCGTCCCATCCTGAACGACTGTGCCTGCATGAATGCCATCGCCGGTTGATTTCTGTTGGGGGATCGGTTCGCCTGTCAGCATAGCTTCATCCAGCCAGACGGTGCCCTGAATAATTTCACCATCGACAGGTACGCGATCACCGGTGGTCAGACGCAGTATCATGTTGGGTTTCACATCCGCCAATGGCAGCGTTTTTTCACCTTTTTCGGTGATCACCCGTGCAGTCGGAGGGGTTAAATCCAGCAATCGTTCAAGTGCCTTGGAAGAGCGTTGACGGGCGCGTTGTTCCAGAGCATGGCCGAGGTTGATTAAACCGATAATCATCGCGCTGGCTTCATAATAAAGGTGACGGGCTTGAGATGGAAAAATCTCCGGCCATAAATTGACGCTGATAGAATAGAGCCAGGCGACGCCTGTACCCAGAGCGACCAGCGTATCCATGGTTGCACTGCCATTTTTCAGACTTTGCCACGCATTGCGATAAAAATGGCCGCCTGCAAACACCATGACAGCCAGTGTGACCAAACCAATCGTCAGCCAAATAGCGTGATTTGAGGGAGTGAGCACCATATTGTCACCCAACATACCCCAAACCATGACCGGAACCCCGACGGCCAAGGCAAAAGCTGATTGCCAGCGGAAACGGCGCATATTGGCCTGTGCAACTTGCTGCTGACGCTCGCGACGTTCGGTTTCATCCTGAATCACTTCCGCGCCGTAACCTGCCTTGATGACTGCGTCAACTAACGCATTAGGGGATACCGCACCAGTGACTAATGCACTTCTTTCTGCAAGGTTCACTCTGGCATTTTCCACCCCATCGACGGATTGCAGCGCTTTCTGTACCTTACTGACACAACTTGCACAGGTCATGCCATCCAGCAGAAGCTGAATACTGTCATTGTCGTTATCGGGAGTATCATGACTCACTGTATTTTCGGGATTTCTGACCGGAGTTGCGTTTTCTGCCGCTGCCAAAAACTCCGGTGTTTGTGGGGCAGATATTGTCAGCGGCTCAGTTTTTGGGAAGCGTGTACCTGCCGCCAACTCGGCGTGATATCCGGCTTGTTCGACGGCCTTAATTAAAGCGTTGCTCTCTACTTTGCCGTAAATTTTCGCAGTCTGAGTATCGACTTTGGCCGCAATAACCCCTTCTACCGACTCCAGCGCTTTTTGGGTTTTGCCGGCACATTTCATACAACTTAAGCCTGAAAGTTGTAACTCAATATCGGGCTGAGTGGCGACGACGGCTTCATAACCGGCATCGGTAATCGCGGTAATTAAAACTGTGGAGGATACATTTCCGATAACTTTGGCATAATCAAGGGTAACATCAGTCTGTTCAACACCGGATACATTTTCCAATGCTTTTTTGACACTGCCGACACAGTGCATACAGGTTAACCCCTGAAGTGTAAGAATAGTTGTTGTGGACATAACAAAATCTCCTTCCTGATACGGAGTGATATACTTAGCTTTATCTATTTACCGTGATACAAAGATAGTGATATTGATAACTCAAGAAAAATAGCGGCCATATCATCAAGGCTAAACCTTCCTGCAAGGGGAGGGTCAAGGGGAAATTATGAATATCAGCGAAATTGCTCAAAAGACCGGTTTAACCAGCAAAGCTATCCGGTTTTATGAAGAAAAAGATCTGATCACTGCGCCGGATCGCGGAGATAATGGCTATCGTTATTACCAGCATAAGCATATTGATGAACTGACCCTGTTGCGTCAGGCGAAAGAAGTGGGGTTTACGCTTGAAGAATGTCGTGAGCTATTACGGTTGTTTCACAATCCTCGTCGCCATAGTGCAGATGTGAAAACAGCAACCCTGCAAAAAGTGGCTGAAATAGAAAACACTATGGTGAAATTGCAGAAAATAAGGGAAAAATTGCTGGCACTGGCGGCGGAATGTCCGGGAGATGATGGGGCAGATTGCCCCATCATTGAGCAATTATCCAGCTGTTGTACGCATCACGGTTGATTTGCGACGGGTTTCACTTTCAACGTGATCCCGTCAACGGCGATCACTTCAACTTCCGTATTAGCTGGAAGTTCTCTGTCACAGTGAACACGCCAACTGCCATCGGCTAGTTTGACCCGGCCATAGCCGTTTTCGGTCGCGCTGGTTAAGCGGGCATGAAGCCCAATTAACTGCTGGTTTTTTTGATTGAGTGTCTCATCGTTATTTTTGCGTGGACGATAGCGTAGCCAGCTACGCCACGCAATGGCAGACAGCAATGTCAGAACAGCAAACAGAATGCCTTGCAGTTCCCAGCTCATCTCCGGGAAAACCCATGTGATCAAGGCGACAACGACGGCCGCTGTTCCTGTCCACAGGAGATATCCCCCCGTTCCCAGCAATTCTGCAATCAGCAACAGGCCACCAAAACAGAGCCAGAACCAGACGGGTAGAGTGGCAATCTGTTCAATCATGGCTATTTATCCTGTTTGCTCTTCTTGCTTTCGCCAATCAATTCCGCAATACCACCGATAGCGCCCATCAAGTTGCTGGCTTCCAGCGGCATCATGATGACTTTACTGTTATCGGCTGCTCCAATACGGGTAAGGGCATCGGTATATTTCTGGGCGACGAAGTAGTTAATTGCCTGAATATTACCGTCAGAGATGGCGTCAGATACCATTTTTGTTGCCCGCGCTTCTGCTTCTGCGGCACGTTCACGGGCTTCAGCTTGCAGGAACGCAGATTGACGCTCACCTTCCGCTTTCAGGATCTGTGACTGTTTTTCGCCTTCCGCTTTCAGAATGGCGGCCTGACGAATACCTTCCGCTTCAAGGATATCTGCACGTTTGGTACGCTCGGCTTTCATCTGAGCGTTCATCGCAGAGACCAACTCTTTCGGTGGACGTACATCGCGGATCTCAATACGGGTGATCTTCACACCCCATGGGTTAGTGGCTTCATCAACTATAGTCAGCAGGCGGCTGTTGATTAAATCGCGCTGAGACAGCATTTCGTCCAGTTCCATTGCTCCCAGCACAGTACGGAAGTTAGTCATGGTCAGATTAATGATGGCCAGTTCAAGATTGCTGACTTCATAGGCCGCCCGCACGGGATCGACAACCTGAATAAAGCAGACGGCATCAATGGTGACGTTGGCGTTGTCACGGGAAATTACTTCCTGTGACGGGATATCCAGAACCTGTTCCATCACATTGATTCTACGGCCGATACGATCAACAAATGGCATGATGATATGCAGCCCCGGCGTCAGTGTGCGGGTATAGCGCCCGAAGCGTTCTACCGTCCACTGATAGCCCTGTGGAACGGTCTTCACACAAGTAAAGACGATGACAACTGCAATAATGATAAGAATGGGTACAGTACCGAAAGAGAGTAAATCCATAACAATTCCTTTATTAGCTAATTATGGAATATATAAGTATTACTTAATTAATAAAGTAAAGAGTATACATGACGACGGTATTGAGATGCTAGTGTATCTCCGGTTTCGAGAGCGGAAATAATATCCATCAGCGTTTTTTTCACTGCACCATCAGCGGCAGAAAGATCTTTTTTCAGAAAACTGAATAGCAGTTCCAGTGCTTCTTCATTACGACCAACATTGTGCAGTTTGGCGGCAAGTTGAACAGCAAGTTCAGCATTTTCTGGCTGAATTTCTAACGCTTGCTGGAGTTGTTGAATCTCAGGAGAATTTGCCGCCTGCTTCTGTGACTCAAGGATTGCCAGCAAATCATTATAGCGTTGATCTTGTTCTTCTAATGGGAGGGTATCCAAGATGTTTTGGGCGTCTTCAAGGTGATTGAGCGAAATATATACCTGAGCTAATAGTAATGTAATCTCAGTCTCTTTTGGCTCGGCCTGGTGTGCTTCTTTCAGTAAAGGCAAGGCTTCCTGATTTTTCCCTTCTGCAAGTCGTTCATTGGCTTGCTCTAACAGTGATTTTTTCTGTTGAGTCAGAAATTGAGAAAACATTTCTCTGATAGTTTCGTCTGTCTGAATTCCCTCAAAACCGTGAACAGGGCGGGCTTCTTGTACGAAAATCACGGTTGGTGCAGTACGTATACCAAATTGCGCAGCGACATTAGGTAATTGGTCACAATCGACTTTGGCCAGAGCAAATTGCCCGGCATACTCATGCGCCAGCTTATCAAGGGTTTCTTCCAATTCATGGCAATGCAGGTTCTGTGGAGACCAGAAATAGAACACGACAAGCTGAGTGAGTGAATGCTGAATCATTGAGGCAATATTAGATTCATTGATATGAATGATGTGTGCGGTATGGCTATTCGTGTTCGTTATCGATTCCATGGGACGTTTCTCTTCAGTTCGTTATAAGGCGATGACATGAATAAATAAGGTTAATCAGCAGGATTTTCAATCTTAATTAGCTTTGCCACTTCACGATTTTATCAATTAATCTCGTGGGTAATATACGCCGGAGAATTGTCATGGCATGGGACAATAATGTTACCGGATAACGTATTTTAGGGTTAGGAGCTTCCAGAGCGTGAATCAATTTCGTGACCACATCCTCGGGGGTGAGTCTGAAACGGTCTGCAAGACCTGGATTTTCGACAGGGTGATCGCGCTGTGTTTGATTCACATTTTCTGTAAAACGCGTCGTGATTGGGCCGGGTTCTATCAGACTGACTTTAATTCCCGTGTCTGCCAGTTCTATTCTCAACGCATCTGACCATGCTTCAAGGGCGAATTTACTGGCTGCGTATGCCCCACGGCCTGGTGTAGAGATTAATCCCAATACGGAGCTGGTCTGAACAATCCTCCCTTTACCATAAGCGCGTATGGCGGGCAATAATAGGGAGGTCAATTGATGAGTACCAAATACATTAGTTGAAAACTGTTTTTCCATTAGTTCGCGGGAAACGCTTTCTAGTGGGCCATAAACGCCAAATCCTCCATTATTAAACAACCCGAACAAACGTCCATGGGTTAATTGAATGACTTGCTCGGCGGCACGTTCGACGCTTTCTTTATCATCCAAATCCAATTCTATGGGTTCCAATCCCAATTCGCGCATATGTGCTAAATCAGCGGATTTGCGACAAGCGGCAAATACTCGGTAGCCACGTTGATGAAGGATTTTGGCGGCGACCAGCCCGATTCCGCTGGAGCATCCGGTAATAAGAACCGCTTTTTGCATAACTTTACCTGCTTATTTACATCAATTTATTGAAATAAATGATTTACTATTAATAAATATTTTTACTTAAAGGGGATGTATGCTGACAGTTGGTTAGACATCCAATGGGTAATAAAAGGTTGTGCGAATTGGTTGGGGTGCAGGCCATCATCTTGTATCCATTCCGGCTTGATAGCAACGTGTTCCATGAAAAAGGGTAACAGTGGGATCTGATTACGCTCCGATAATGAAGGATAAATCTTAGTGAAAGATTGGGTGTAGCGTTTTCCATAATTTGGCGAAATACGAATCTGCATTAATAAAGGCTGAGCATCTGCCTGTTTAATCAAAGTAATGATCTTTTGCAAATCTTGTTCTATTTGTTGAACGGAAAAACCACGCAGACCATCGTTACCGCCGAGTTCAACCAAAACCCATTTAGGGTTGTGCTGTTTCAACAATTCAGGCAGGCGTTCAAGACTCTGTGCCGTGGTATTACCGCTGATACTGCCGTTCACAATAGCCGTTTTATTGCCGGATTGATGCCATTCTTTTGCCATGAGAGTCGGCCAGGATTGCTCAACAGGCAGGCGATAACCGGCGCTAAGGCTATCACCCAATATAAGCAGGGTATCCGCTGCGGCTGCTCTGGCGCTGCATAGCACCAATAATAAAAGGAAACATACATGGCTGTAGAAAGTATTCTTGAAGTTCATCATCTCACTAAACATGTTGGTCAGGGGGAACAGGTAATTAATATATTGCAAGGTGTTGAGCTGGTTGTCGAGCCTGCGCAGACAATTGCCTTGATTGGAGAATCGGGATCAGGGAAATCAACCCTTCTGGGTATTATTGCGGGGCTGGATGATGGCAGCGGCGGCGAAGTCCACTTATTGGGGCAAAACATCAGTCGTATGAACGAAGAACAAAGGGCGCAGCTACGGGCAAAAAATGTAGGTTTTGTTTTCCAGTCGTTTATGTTGATCCCAACTTTAAACGCGCTGGAAAACGTCCAATTACCCGCGCTGCTTCGCGGTGAATCGGAAAATCAAAGTCGTCAGAATGCCATTGAATTACTTAAACAGTTAGGATTAGGGCAACGCCTGAAACACATGCCAGCCCAACTTTCGGGGGGAGAGCAGCAGCGGGTTGCTCTGGCACGGGCATTCAGTACCCGCCCCAAAATCCTGTTTGCCGATGAGCCGACCGGTAATCTTGATCGTCAAACGGGTGATCGCATCGCGGATCTCTTATTTTCCCTTAATCACGATTACGCCACCACGTTGATTTTGGTAACCCATGACAGCCGGCTTGCAGCCCGTTGCCAGCGTCGTTTACGTCTGGTGGATGGAACATTGCAGGAGGAAGTATGATCTGGCGCTGGTTTTGGCGTGAATGGCGGACACCATCGCTATTAATTGTCTGGCTGTCCCTGACGTTGGCCGTGGCCTGTGTGCTGGCATTAGGGAGCATCAGCGATCGGATTGATCAGAGCGTTCATTACCAGAGCCGTGATTTTCTGGCGGGTGATCTGGTATTGCAGGCTTCTTATCCCGTTGATGAATCCTGGTTGAAACAGGCACAGGAACGAGGGCTGACATTGAGCCGCCAGATCTCATTTTCGACCATGACCTATGCGGGAGACGTTCCGCAACTGGCTCAGGTGAAAGCGGCTGATGAACATTATCCGCTGTATGGTGAACTGGAAACCCACCCACAGGGATTGAAACCGGAAAAAGGTTCAGTGCTGGTCGCTCCCCGCTTACTGGTGCTATTGGGTATTAAAGTAGGGGATAGTCTTGACGTGGGTGATGCGGTATTGAAGATCCGTGGTGAGCTGCTTCAGGAACCTGATAGTGGCTTCAATCCATTCCAGCTTTCTCCGCGTATTTTAATCAATATTGAAGATGCCAAAGCGACAGGCGCGATCCAACCGGGAAGCCGCCTGACTTATCGCTATATGTTTTCCGGCTCACCAGAGTCCATACAATCATTCCAGCAATGGATTGACCCACAATTAAAAGCGGATCAACGTTGGCTCACATTGAAACAGGACAGCGGCGCACTGGCTCAGTCTATTGATCGCGCCCAGCAATTTTTGCTGCTGTCGGCACTGTTAACGTTGTTGCTTGCGGCGGCGGCGGTAGCTGTTTCGATGACGCACTATTGCCGCAGCCGTCATAACCTGATTGCGATCTTGAAAACACTGGGGGCAGGGCGTTGGGCGTTGCGTCAGTGGATCGTCGGGCAGTGGCTGGTGATATTGCTCGCTGCCATTGTTGTCGGCTCCATTTTAGGTTTGATTTTTGAATCCGCTTTGATTCGGGTTCTGGCTGCGATGCTGCCAAAAACGTTACCGGAAGCGGGTATGTGGCCGTGGATGTGGGCAATAGGTTCGCTGCTGGGGATTGCTCTGCTGGTGGGAATTCGCCCTTATCGTCAGCTAATGGCGACGCAGCCGTCACGGGTATTGCGTAGTGATATCACTGCGGCGATCTGGCCGTTACGTTACTACCTGCCCACCGTGGCGCTGATTATGACGGGGGGATTAGTACTACTGGCTGGCACTAAGCCGCTCCTATGGTCATTGCTGGCGGGTGTGCCGGTTGTCGCTTTGCTGCTGGCAATATTGGGCTGGGGTGGTTTATGGCTGCTGCGTCGCATGAAATTTCGCCAGCTCAGTTTACGTTTGGCAGTTAATCGGCTGCTGTGCCGCCCGTTCCAGACTATGACGCAATTGGCTGCATTTTCGCTGTCATTCATGTTACTGGCATTACTCGTGATGGCGAGGGGAGATTTATTAAGCCGATGGCAGCAGCAATTGCCACCGGATAGCCCGAATTATTTCCTGATCAACATGACTCAGGCACAAATTCCACCAGTGAATGACTTACTGGCGAAATATCAAGTGAAGCCGACTGAGTTCTATCCTGTGGTTCTGGCGCGTTTGACGGAAGTGAATGGGCAGTCGGCGATTGAATGGGCTGACGAAAGGCATCCCAAGAGCACGACAGTGCGTCGCGAACTCAATCTGACATGGAAGGCCGAATTACCCCCCTTCAATACTCTCGTGGAAGGAACGTGGCCACCGAAACCGAAGGAAGTGTCCATTGAGCAGGGCGTAGCAGAACAGCTGCAAATTAATGTGGGTGATAAACTGACATTTACGGGTAACACACAGACATTTCAGGTCAGTGTGAGTAGCATCCGTAAGGTTGATTGGGAAAGCCTGCATCCGAACTTCTTCTTTATTTTTTCCAAAGAGACGCTGGATAATCAGCCTCAGACATGGTTGACCAGTTTTCATTATGAAGGAGATGGGCGGCTTCTCACGGAAATAAATCGTCATTTCCCGACCATTAGTATGCTGGACATTGGGACTATGCTTAAACAAATACAGGGGATCTTGCAGCAAATCAGTCAGGCGCTGGAAATTATGGTTGTTCTGGTGATGATTTGTGGTGCGCTGCTTCTGCTGGCACAGATTCAGGTAGGCATGAGCCAACGGCAGCTTGAGCTGGTGGTTTATCGTACTTTGGGGGCGAGCAAAAAACTGTTGCGGCGCACATTGTGGAGCGAATTTGCCTTGCTGGGTTTCATGGCAGGTCTGGCTGCGGCATTGGGTGCGGAAGTGGCACTCTGGCTGTTGCAGACAAAAGTGTTTGAGTTCCCGTGGCAACCGCAATGGCAGATGTGGTTCCTGCTTCCTATCATCAGTAGTCTGCTGCTTTCATTGTGCGGTAGTTGGTTAGGGATTCGATTATTACGTGGTAAAGGGCTGCACCGGCGTTTGCCGGAATAAACCGAACTATTAATAATAAATGGGAAACCGTTCATATGAGGTTTCCCATTTGTCAAAGGAATCATGATTGGCTGGCAGGTGAATGGGATAGGCCAATCAGCCGAACTCAGCTCTCAATTTGGGCAGGATCTGATCGCCGAATACCTTCAATCCTTTAATATAATCAGGGAAAATTAACATCAGGCCATCCAGTTCACAGGAGTGTAGTAAATCTGACAGTTGCTTGTAACAGGTGTCTGGCGTACCAATGGCGGTATGGGTCATGAAAGCATTTTGTGATCGTTCAACCATGGCATTGTTTTTACCATCTACATCGACACCAAAACTGTGCATCATATTTCTGACCGCTTCCACATCCAAACCTTGGCGATAAAACTGAGCGAGAGTTTCAGCATAGGCATCGGTTTCGGCACAAATAACTGTACACATGCAGAAAGTTTTGGTGGTTGTGTTGCAGTCTGATGCGATGCGTTTGGCAGTTAAACTAATTTTGCGGGTTTCTGCCTCATCCTTGCCCCCGATAAAACAGACATCAGTATGACGTACACTGAAATGGAGGCCACGTTCGGATTGGCCGGCACAAACCAGATAAGGACGGGGCAGTGAAAGAGGTTTAGGTTCAGAAACACACTGTTTCAGGTGAAAATAGGTTCCTTCATGATCAACATGTTTTTCACGCCAGAGCCTTTTGACCAATTGTGTCCACTCTTCGGTCATGGCGTAGCGCTGGTCATGATCCAGACTGCCATCCCATTCGCCCATTTGTTCAAACTCATCTTTGAAAGAGCCGGAAACAATATTCAGCCCTGCACGTCCCTGACTGATATGATCCAACGTGGCGATCATTTTGGCCGTCACTGCGGGATTGTGCAGCCCCGCATGAACCGTGGCGATCAACTTAGCGCGGTGAGTGACCTCAGCGATGCCGGCCATCATCGTGACAGATTCGAGTGAGCTACCCCAATGGTCTGTTTCCCCGCCAAACCCGCGCCATTTACCCATGGACATAATGAAATCAAGGCCAATCTGATCGGCCAGAATGGCAGCCTCCCGGTTTTGTTGATAAGACGCATCCAGTGGCGGCGTGTTTTTGGAGATGATCCACCCGCCTTTAGCGATGGGCAGGAATACACCGAACTCTTTCTTTGACATCACTATTTCCTTGTTTGTGCACGGTTTCAGTTCGTCTATTACCCTATTCGGTGAATGGGGAATTGTCGACTAAACGCTTTTTCATTTTTTGAGCAGGCGGTTTCATCATCAATGTTACGACAAGAACAACACATACGGGGATGGCAATAATGAGGAAAGCCGAAGTAAAACTGCCTGAATAATCTTTAACCGCCCCGGCAAAAAAAGGTGCCAGACAAGCCAGAGTAGAAATCAGGTTCATGACCGAAAACAACTCCAGATAAGGCTTACGTCCAAAATAATTGGCAAGCAGGACACTGGAGGCGAGGAAAGTCATCCCATAGCCCATACCGACAAATAGCGTAAATCCAATCAAGAAAGGCCATGAAGACGCGATACTCAGCGAGATCAAACCAATAATGATGACGGTCAGGCTGCCAATCAGCAATTTTTTCGGATCAAGCCACTCGCCTACCGCGCCTCCGGCCAGTCTTGAAAAAGCATTGATAAAGGCCATTGAACTCAGCAGCCCTGCGGCGATAGCTTCACTGAAGCCATTCTCGATAATGTGCGCAACGGCAAAACTGTTAACTGTAATACCACACCATAAAAACGCAGTGTAAGTGGCGGCAATGGCATAGAATTGCCATGTACGCAGCGCTCTCCGTGCAGTCCAGCGCTGTTTAGTGCGATAAATTTTCAGGGGGTTCTGGCTATTGTGCTTTTGATTAACGGCCTTGGCATGGGCAACTTCCCGTTTGCCTTCTTGCAGGATAAATATAGTCAGAAGTACAAATACGGTCAGAACAATGGCGGAAATCATCCAGTGCATACGCCATGTTCCCCAGACACGGGTGGCCAGAAAATAGATCCACGGGCCAATGACGCCCCCCAGCCCACCGATGGTGAAATAGAAACCAAAGGCAAGGGACTGTTTTTCATATAACCGTGAAATGACATAAGTGCCGGGAACTGTCGCTAAAAAGGTAAATCCGATACCCAATAAGGCTGTCCCGATAAAATAAGATAAAATGACATGGGTGTTATACAGATGATAGAAACCGGCAAGAAAAATCAGCAGACCAATGAAGAGGGTGAAGCGGACACCAATCTTACGGATGAACAATGTTGGCAGAAAACTGGAAAGTCCACAGGTCAGGCCAAGCAGAGAGAATCCCAAACCTGCATTCGTCCAGTTCCAGCCCAGCTCGTTGATCATGCTGGGCAGAACAACGCCCAATGACGTAAAGGTTGTTGCTGTGGATAAAAAATATACCATACCTAAAAGTACCAGCAAAAACCACTGATAAGTACGCCCGAATTTGTCGTGTTGAATGGACATTGTGACCCCATAAAAGGCTATAAACCACTAAAAACGGCACTATTTTATGTGTTTATTAGAAAAAGCTGTATCGAATAAACACGCCATAGCTGAATTGGTTCGTGCGATAGTACGGTGTATCTTTTATTTTGTACTTATTCTTGGTTGTATTCAGAACAAGGCCTGTCCATAAATGCCCTGATTGATAGCCCAGTTTTTTCCCCAAGTCATAATGCAATTCTGGCTTGAACTCCAGCATTTCAGGATTATCGTGTAACCCAAGCGTATAATCTAACGTCCCTACGATCCGAAAATCCCCCAATTGATTATTGAAAGGAATGGCATAGTCAATATGAATTCGTTGATCGTTCCAATTTCCTTTTGCATTATTTTCAAAATAAAACAGGGTACGCAGCCAGCTAAACCCGGGGACTTGCCAGTCAAGGCTGATACCGGGGAAATAATCGTATTTTACGTTTTTGGTTTTGGCAATCCACTGGGCAAACAGCACATCTTTTAACGGGCCATAGGAAAGATCATACCCCGTTATCTTGCTGGCACTGAGTCTGGGGACGAATTTATAGTAATAGGTGCTTTTATCGTCTTGATAGTCATGTTGCAGCGAATTTTGCCAAATACTGTAAACATACATATCGCCAATTTTGTAATCACCATACGCCTCTATAATGGGAGAGATCGTTTTCTGAGGGGCAACTTTATTTTCGAATTGTAGGTAAAGGCTGGTGTCAATGGATTGAAAATTGACGAAATCGCTTGCCTGAGCATGATTTGTAAAAATCAATAATGGTATCAATGACAAGTTTATTTGGTTTGAAACAATACTTTTTAAAGTATGGTATATTGATTGCACCCGATAAAGTACATTAAATAATAGAAAGTATTGTGATCTTTTTTGACAGAATTGTAAACGGTTTTCTATTTTGTGTTTATTGAGAGAAAATAACATGTAATAATCCATTTGTATTATAAAACAAATACTAAAATTAATTTTTAACTAGCTGAAGGAGAATGTCAAGTATTATTCTCTCTTATTTAAAATAATAAATATAGTTAATTGTTTAAATGAAATAATTTTTAATAATACTTATTAAAGTATGGCTGTAAGTCTTATTTGCATAAGTTTAAAAATTAATTTAAATAAATTTTTTATTGGTTTAATAAGAAATTTTATAATGGATTAGTGAATTTATTGGTTTTTATTTTATTGAGATATTTATCGTGGATTTAATTTGTATAATGCTGTTACTTAGAGTGTATCCCAATAGGAGATATTTGATATTATAGTCAGCCTGTTTTTTTACATTTAGGGGATTTTTTCATGAATAAGAAATCAATAGCCCAATGGTTCATTTCTGGGTCATGTATTAAATGATTAGATTAGGTATTAAAAATAATGTTCACGTTCAATAAAGGTTCCTATCACTTTATCGTGCATTTCTTCCGATTTTGAATACCCAATGGTTTTTCTATTCAGCCTTTTGATTCGGGTACGATGCGTTAAATTCGTTCTCTCTATACGCTGAGTAAACGCCTTTCCAGTCAAGTGCTCTTCCTCGGGAAGTGGGTCATAAACAACATAGTCATCCGTGCAGTAAAACCGAATAGTAAAGGAAGATAAGAGGGTAAGCAGCTTGTCTAACGTTTTTCGACTGCGATCGCCAAAAACATGAGCCACTATTCGCTTCAGGCGGGGTTCCCAAGCATACCAAAGCCAGCGTTGGTTTTTCTTATTGCCGACAAACGACCATTGCTCGTCGATTTCACAGACAATCTGGATGCCACATTCCGCAAGGGGAAGTGTCGTTACGTTTCGGGGTCTGAGGTTTTTAATGTTTTCATGACGGTGGCGGTGGCGACTTTCAGGATCCGAGCGGTGTCACGAATTCCCCCGTTATTCATCGCGATATCGACAATCTGTTCTTTAACGCCGGGTTTGCAGGCCTGATAGGTATACGCCAACTGAAAGACCTTACAGCAGCTATAACAGCGATAACGAGGATGTCCGCCATTTCCTTTCCCATGTCCTTTGACCTGTTCTGATTTGTGGCAATAACGGCAATAGACATCAACTTTGGCCATACTTCATCCTTAAAAAGCCGGAAGCATATCACAGCAACTAACCATTTAATACATGACCGGTATGTTAAGTATTAGGCTTTCTATTAGCCGAGATGAAGCCTCCGTTGTCCAGCGATGTCTGCGCTGATAATCAGGATTAAGCTTTATTGTTTTACGGTCTATTTTTTTTACTAATGTCTCTAAGTCATACTCTATGTTCTGGGTTTTTACAGTTCTTTCTTTGGCTTTTTTCTGTAAGTCAGCTAATTGATATTTCAATGTCATGTTATAAACCTCAAAAAATAAAGTATGTAGCATTCTACATCACCACTTACACCTAGGTGAACTAAAACAAGCCTATATCTGTAGTGGCCTACAATCAACAACAGTTTTCGATTGTAGGTCACTACATATAGCAGAATCAACATAACCTGACCTATTCAATATGCTCCGTAAACAACTCATCAACTGAACATCTTTTTTGCCTCCTTATCGCTTTTGCTCCGCCCCATTTGTGTTCTATAGGGTTTAAATCCGGATTATAAGCGGGAAGCCATTCCAGTTGACATCTGCTGTCTGCTATCGCTTGTGTCGTGTCATTCCGTTTATGGAAAGGCGCATTATCCATCACTATCACTGCTCCGTGTGGAAGCTTTGGCAGCAAATCTTGCGTCATCCACGCATAAGAAACATCGGCATTAATATTCCCGGTAAATAAGCTTAAGGTGACGAAGGTATTTTCGAGAATGGCGCCAATGACGTTGAGACGGCCTTTTGCGTGCCAGTCATGCGTACCAAAACAGCGTAACCCTTTTTCCGAATACCCCTGTTTACGTGGCATCGATTGAGCAAAACCACTTTCATCCAAATAAACAAGGGGTCTGCCAGTCTGTTCATCATCGCTGATGTGCTCGATAAATGCCTGACGAGATTGAGGATCAGCGCGAGGGTGTTGGAGCGTTTTTTTTCGGGGTGATATTCAGCCGTTTCAAGGCGTAATGAATAGCCGATTGTGAAACACCTAAACGTTTTGCTCTTTCCCATTGATAGTCATCAGGAAAATTTTGGACATCCGCAATGAGTACCTCATCAGGGATTTTCGTGGCGGGTTTATCGCGGGTCATGCAAGGTTCTATTTTATTGCACCACCGGAACAAGGTACGCATGGAGATTTCAAAATGGGCACTCGTTTGTTCGAAAGTCAACGAATGCTTGTCTTTGTATGCCAGTACTCGCTTTCGAAAATCTAAGCTGTAGCCCATCTCATTTTATGCCTTGTTATCTTAGAGTTAGATATTATGTCATATTAATATGATTTAGCTATAGTTCAAACTGACACCAATGTTTAGTGTACTATTTTTTCCTCATTCTGTTGGGAGCCTTATTTAAAGCAAAAAGTGTGACTTTGTGAGATAAAGTTACACATTGATTGGAGGTTATTATGGCAATAACACGTTTACGTCAACAGGGCGGGGCAGTGGTTGTCACAATCCCTAGTGACGTTGCAACAGCAACGGGGTGGTCAGTAGGTACAAAATTGGATGTAAAAACGTCAGGCGACGGAATAAGCATCAAACCAACAGGTAGAATAGCCAGAGGCAGGAAGTCTCTTTCTGAGTTGTTGCAAGGCATTGATGAAACAGAAGTGCGGACTTTCAACGAAGCAACAGGCGATGATCTAAATTCTCATCCTGTTGGTAATGAGGTGATTTAATGGTGCGTAGAAGGAGCGTCCCAAGCAAAGGTGAAATCTGGCATGCTAACGGCGACCCCGTTAGCGGCAGGAGTTTAAAGGGGTCCATTACTATCTGGTTATCTCTGAATTTGCACTGAATCAAAAGTTAGACACTGCACTTTGTGTTCCAATTACCAGTGGTGGAGGGCTAGCACGTTCTGAAGCTATTACCGTATATCTAGATGGCTCAAGTATCGATACCGGAAAAATTACCAGTGTTGCGCTTTGCTACCAGATTCGTTCACTTGATTTGAATGAACGCAAAGCTAGCTATTCAGCACAAGCTGAACCTAATGTCGTTGATGAAGTCTTAGCTAAAGTAATCGATATTTTAGATCCTCAATTAAATTGAGTGTCAAATTTTGGTTACTCCCCATGATGGCACGGAAAATCAATACAGTAACCCAATCGAGGGAAAGTCCCTTTCATTCGCTAAGTGTGCGTTGATGCCGGCACCCATCGGTACAGCGTAGGAACTGATACGCCAAGGTTCTTGGCGACGTCCTTGGGTGGAACACCGCTGGTCAGCAGTTTCTTGGCCGACTCGATCTTGCTGTCTGTCATCTTGGGCTTGCGGCTAAGCTGACGGGCGACATCCAGCCCGGCACGGGTGCGCTCGACGATCAGCTCACGCTCCATTTCGGTGAGGCTGGCCATGACGTAGAAGAAAAACCGGCCTGATGGCGTGTCGATGGAGTCGGTCAGGCTTTTGAACTGTGGACGCTTTACTGGTGCAGCTCGCCAACCAGATCGGTAAGCGTACGGGAGGATGGACGGCTGTCGATTGACAATAACCGGACGGAAAGAGCGATCAAACCGTTTGTCATCGGGCGAAATGCGTGGCTGTTCAGTCATACTCCAAGTGGTACACAGGCGAGCGAGATCCTCTATAGCGTCATTGAAACAGCAAAAGCCAATGGGCTGATCCCCTTCGATTATGTCATGACTGGCCTGGATGAGTTATGCCAGCCAACTCCGGATTGAGAAAAACTGCGGCCATGGAAAATGGCAGAGGGCAAGGTATAATTCCCCATACGCTGACGTTTGGCTGGCGATTCAGACAGCCTCTAAGAAATGGACAATGCCGATCCAGAATTGGCGTCTGGCGATGGTTCGTTTTATGATTGAATTCGGTGACCGCCTAAACGGTCACGTCTAATAGGAAATCGCGATTACATAAAATCGTAAACAGGGTCGATTAAGAGGAATTACCCATCTTTATTTGTTGGCTTTCCCATCTGCCTAAATAATTCCTCTTTAAATTCATGAGATATAGGGGATTTTTCAATATTTTCTTTTACTGCTTTATTCACCTGGTTTACAGTTTTTCCGACGGATGATACTGCCCATAGTGCCTGACCGGCGGTAATAGGAATAGCAGCTCCAGGAACGAATACTTTTGCCACTGACAATAGCGAATTTCCAATGACGCCAACGCCAATCCCAACATTCAAGGTGCTTTTTACGTTATCCTTCGCTGTTGCCACACTTTCCATCACCTCATCCACCCCTTCAGGAGTCACTGATGTGGCTGTACGAAAGCCTTTATAAGCCTGATAAATTCTTATTGGCAAATTATTACTTGCGTCTGATACAGAGGCAATGGCTAACTTGCCTTTATCCAACTTACTCACGTCCCCGTTTTGACTGTATTTTGCTATTGTTATTAAATTCTCTTTTTGATTCATAATTGAATCATGAGCAGGAACTTCTCCTTTGGTAAGAAAGTTTTTTATAACCTTTCCTCGACCTGATAAATTTTCTTTTACCTCTTCAGTCACTGAGAATTTATTATTTTTATCAGTGACCGCCTTGTGAAATTCATGGATTTTATTATTGCCTAATGTATTTGATGATAATTGGACAGGTTCATTTTTTGATTTTGAGTGTTTATACGCTTCGTACCCCAGCGTAGCCGCACCCAATATTCCGGAGCCTACAGCCTTGGTTACAGGAGTCCACACAAGCCCTACATTGTCATACCCTGATACTGGATTATTCCTGACCATCCTGAACAGATTCAGCCCGTCCACCGTCCCAGCCGGATCTGCGCTCAACCAGCGCCCCGCCCACGGTTGATAATACCGGTAGCCATAATAATAGAGCCCCGTAGCATCCCGCTCCTTACCCGAGTAACGAACAGTTTTATAACCCGCTTCAGTCTGGTTCCTCGCCGTCCACACCGCAGTGCCACCGTACGGGTAGTACTCTTCCATACTGATAATTTGCCCGTCTCCGTCCACCTCTAGGCCGCTGCTACCAATGAGGTTGTCGTAGCTGTAGCGTATCTGGTCGTTACTGATGCTATCCGGTTTTCCGTTCTTCCAGTGCAGTACCCGCACCTGCGCACGGCCTGCTTCTCCTATCGTGATAACGTGTAGCACCTCTTTCACCGTCGTGCCATTTGTTGTGGTGTGCCGCTCCAGTCCTGACAGATACAACGTGCTCTGCGTTTGCGAGCTGTTAGCCGTCTGCTGAACGTGGGTTTTGATGATGCGCTGACTGTCCGCATCATACCGATAGGATTCCTGGTCGGAAACCTGCCCGTCACGCACCACGGGTGCCACTTTCAGCAGCTCACCGCGCGGCGTCCAGACGAGGCTCTGTCCCGGCAGCAGCTGGTTCTGCTGCCCACCTGTGGTGAACAGCGCATCCACTTCCGCTGGGTTTTCCGTCAGCGTACTTAGCACCGCCCGGTTGCTGCGATCTGAGACCGTCATCTTGGTGGTATAACTGTTGTCGTTGGCCGGGGCACTGTGACGTATCTGCGTCAGATTGTCCCCACGGTCATAATTATAGGTGCGGGAATAGTTGCTGTAGGTACTGCTATCAATGAGGGAAGGGGGGGGTAACAGAGAACTCTGTTGGCCAATATTAGCCATTTCACGCCCGGTAGCGGAAACCAGTTGGTACAGGCTATCGTAAGTATACGTGTTCTCCGGTACCACTTTCTGGTTGCGCCAGAAGCGGGTAACCTCCGCATCGTTCGCCACTTTCACCACGTTGCCCACCGGGTCGTACTCATAACGCAAGTCCTGTAACACCTTCGCCCCCTGTGCATGTCCCGGTGGGCGTTCGGTTTTTATGCCAACAAGGCGCTGGGTCTCCGGTTCGTAGGTGTAGGTGGTCACTACGCCGTTGCCGTGCGCTTCGCGTAGTTTCTGACCCGCGGCGGAATACGCCAGGGACTTCACGATGACCTGCTCTGTCCCGCCCGCAAGCCGCAGCCAGCTGCCAGTCAGCAGGCCTGCCACGTCATACGCCAGTCGCTGCAGGTTACCGGCCGCATCGGTGGTGGTCAGTACCGCACCGGTGGCATCCGCCGTGCTCAGGGTGGTGAAGCTTTCCGGTGCCAGCCGGTCGTTCCAGGCGGATTCATTGTTTCCCTGCCAGTCTGCGTCCGTACCGTCCGGCAGTAGTCGGCGAGTGACGGACAGCGGTATTCCGTTAAGCGCAATACTGTCCGTCTGGTTCAGTCCGGCAGTGTCATAGTGACGCACACACTGTCCGGCCAGGTTGCTGTTCTTCTCCGCCTCACTGTTCCCTGCCCAGACAAAACGCTCTGTGATACGGGCTACTTCGTCAGCAGGCTGTTCGGTGATACTGAGCGGGCGTCCGGGTAAAGTATCATCTTCATATTGCCATGTACGGGTGACCCCGGTTGCATTGATGGCCAGCACAGGCCGGCCGGTAATATCATTCAGCATCAGGGTATTACCCGCATCGACACTCCTTATGCGCACCACTTCGCCTGTCAGTGCCGTCTCATAAACCATATTAGGATTGATTGTATTATCCGCCTGCTGTAAGTCAAACAGGCGCGGGTCAATGCTGTGCGCCAACTGACCGGCGAGGGTAAACCGATGGCGGGTGATCCGTTCATCGGTGGTGATGGGGGTATTTGGGTGGCGGTGATAACGGAGCTCGCGAACGGTCAACCCCCGGTTATCCAGAACCGTCACTTCCGGCGTTTTTTGATGCAGGTTATCGCCTCTGTTTACAGTCATAAGCCCTTTCCTTGATAGAGTAGTTAACCTTCCCCCGTATCTGGCAGGAAGGTGTGATTATTTAACGTTATCGTGTTAATTAAGAGAGCGTGTCGTTTTCATCCTCATTCACCACAAACCAGGGGGTCAGCAGGTTTTGACGCAAATACCCCTTGGCGGTTCTCACCTGGTATTCCCGGCCTAGTGGGTCATAACAGTGTGTATCGGCATATAAATCCTGCCGGGCACTGTCATCACTGAGGTACTGCCAGGCATTCAGGAAAAAGGGCTGGTAGGTTCGGACGGGTTGCCCTTTACCGTCATACTCTGTCCGGCCTGAGACCGCCCAGCGGGTTGGGGTATGGGCTACGAGAGGCGCCCCTTTCTCATCCGTGATCAGGCTGCCATCTGCCGCGCGTTGCCAGGCTTCTCCCGGCGCATGGTAGATTGCACTTTGCAATAAACGCCCGAAACCGTCGCTGTAAGTGACGCTCTTGCGCAGTTGCTGATCGGGATCCGTGTCATAACGGTCAGTGGCCAGCGTCAGGACATGGACGGGTTCCCGTGAATCGGCCAATGCCTGCCCATTCAGCACAATGCCCTGACGTTGCACCCAGCGACGGAAACCCAGCGCACATACCCGCTTATCTTCCGTCACCACACCCGCATCAAGCAGTGCCTGCCCCGTAAAGCCGGCTATATATTCCTGACAGGTGTGCGCCAACGGCATCCAACTCAGCGGCGCATAGACCCTGCAGTTGGCGACCGGAAGATCCGGTTTCAAGTCGAGGGCTTCCTCCACTGAGGACGGCGGCGTAAATGGGCGGTCTTCAGGCGGGGTATAACCCTGCGCAGTGCCTGCCTCTGTACCCCAGAACCGGCCGGATGACACCTGCCCCAGCGCGGTCAGCGTGATATGTTGCTGATTGTCATTGGCATCGGTTATCTGAACGGGGGTCAGGAAGCGGTAATCATAGGCGGCATCCGTGTACAGACCCGCCGCATCCTGCATACGGATGACGGCACAGTAATGGGTATCCCAATGGAGGGTGTTTTTCCCAATTTGCACCGTCGTCCGCTGAGCCAACGGACGGTAAAACGCCTCAGCCCCGCCGTAATCGGTATATCCCTGACGGGCGACCCAGACCGCCGATTCTGCCCCCGTATTGAGCGGGCGTGAAACATGCAGATAACCCGACTCGATTAATTTCTTTTCCAGGGCTTCAGGACTCAATGCGCCATTAAAGGCCTGCAAGGCCAACTCGTCAAAAACCGCGGTTTCGGTATAAGCCACCAGCGCCTGTCGGGTCGGTTTTTCTTCGGTTCCGGTCGTTCCGGTATAAGCCACGCGTTGATGCCCCACATAGGTCAGTGGCGTGCCCGGTGCTATCAAACTGTTCTCTGCCAGCAAGTCCTCCAGGGTGAAACCTTCACGGGGCACGCGCTCTGCCGGATAGGCCCAGGCATCGCTTCGCACGACATCAGGCAGTCCCAGCACCTGATATTCCGTGTCAGCCAGATGATGGTAACGCTGCCGTTGCCGGGTGAGCCGCAGCTGCTGTTGCTGCTCATCATAGCTGCTGTCAAATAACGTCGCCGGCAGCGTATCCGGGTAAGGCGAGACAGCGGGCTTAGGACGGCGGGGATAAGCAATGTCGACAGTCTCCCGTGGGAAACCGTAGCGGTCACTGTTCAGCACCACCTGCTGATGGCATTGCGGATCATCGGCAATCTGTTCGTACTGCCAGGTTCTCTGTTCAATCACACTCGGCCAGACTGTCGATGAATTACCCGGCAACCCCGTCAGAAGCCGAACCTGGGGTCGGCTGTCCATAACGGTATAGGGGATACCCGCCTGCGCGGTGCCATCATCGCCATAGACCTCACTGTGTAACGGTTGGCCTTGCAACGCCCGGTGCAGCCAGTAAGCCTCTTCCGTCGAGGGAACGAGAGTAACATCCTGTTCTTTATCCAGGTCAAAATGCGTAAAACGGCAGGTAAAGGGCGGGAAAGCCTGTTTGTCGCCTTGCCAGAATTCCTCCGCCAGCCGGGCATCAACGGTAGGAACCCCGGTGGCAAACCAGCTGATCGTGATGGCGGGCGACAGGGGATCGGTAACTGACGAATCGGTTGCCTGTGCCAGCTTGTCGGTATCTTTCTGGCTGACCCGGCCAAATCCCCGGAACTCACGCTCCCGGCCATCCCAGGCACCATGGGCATAATCCTGCTCTGAAGTCAGCCGGTTACCCGTGATTTCATCCAAGACTTTGGCACGCCACAAGACATGAACAGGGAATGGCAGATAACTGGTTACAGCACGTCCCACGTTTTCGGCCTGGTGTTTTTCATCCAGCCAGAACTGCGCCGAACTGCGGTAAAACAGGGTGGTCTCCGCGCCCATATTGTTGTTGATGGTATTCAGCAACCCGGGTTTGTGTTGAGTCATATCCAGCCGCCAGTGCCGCACAGTCATATGGGGAACAGTCAGAATAATGCTGGATACGCCCAATCCCTGCGTATCAGCGATGTGTAACTGACATGCCCGGTCAAACCGGACATGCTCAGGCAGATTGATGCGCACCGGTGCCGCAAATTGATTGCCACTTTCATTCATAAACAGCTCCAGATAGGTGCTGTGGACATAGAGAATGTCGGTCGTGCCGGAGCCGTCAATATCGGCCAGATACACCTGATCGGGATTAAAGTTTTTGGCTGAAACCGTCAATCCGGCCAGTCTGATGGGGTGTCCAAAACGGCCGTGTCCGAGATTAGGCCAGCACGTCACGCCGTCAGCGGAAATCTCCACCAGATGTTGCTGGCCGGAACCCAGCATATCGGCAAAGGCCACCAGTTTACGCGCATCTGCACCGGGGATCGGTAATGTCATGCCGTCGGACTGGATAACGGTGTTGCCTTTTTTCCAGCCCGTTGGTTGGTTAGCATACAGGCGTACACTGCGTGGCCCAATCATGACCAGATCAGCCAGTCCCGCGCCAGTCAGGTCGGCCAGTTGTGCCTGCGGGTGAAAATACTCGACCGGCAAAGCAGATAACGGGACAAAAGGAGACCACTGTCCGTTTGGCGCCATCGTGTGATAGCCATTGACTCCGGCAGAGGTGACGACCCAATCCAGCTTGCCATCCCCGTTGATGTCCATCAGTGAGGTATTATTCTGCTGGGCGGGGATCTGCGGCAGCGGTTTTATCTCCCCATAGGCCACGGTATCGCGTGCTTCTGCCGTGGTGTCACGTATAGGAGAGCGATACCACCACGCGTGAGGAGCGTCCTGATAAAGGATGCCCGGTAAGCCTTCGCCATACAGATCCACGAACTGATACGGCTGTAGGTGATTTAATTTGTCCAACTGCGGCATGGGCTGCCAGACCGGCAACGACGCCGTATCCAGCCGTTGATAATCCAGCTCCAGCGGCGGCAGGGTGACGGGCGCCCCGTCATTTTCATGGGCCACCTGACGGGCCGAAACCAAAGTACTGACACAATGGTTCAAGTCATACGCCAGCATCAGACGGGAGACCAAAGCCGGTGTTTCAGGGGCAGTGTCTTCGCCGGCTAACGCTTTTAACCGATGGAACATCAGTACCTGTCGGCACAAACGGCGGGTACGCATTTCAAAACCGTATTCGAAACGAGAAAAACAGTCTGGGCGAACAGGCCAGTTTCCAGACGTTGCCTGAAACGCAGGCACGTCATACAGCGAGCCTGCCCGTTCGCCGTAATCAAACACCAGATGGAACAGCCATTGGTCATTAGCAGGCAGCGCCTTATCCAGGGCAAACAGGCTCGCCTGTGGCGTGATATTGCCGTAGTGAACCTGCATCAAATAGCGCTGTGCACCGGATAACGGGTGCTGTCCTTTTTCAGGCTCATCGCAGCCCGCGTCATCTTCGGCACAGTATTGGTAGTAAACATGCTCACCGGTGGGCGTCACGGTCTCTTCGAGTAGCCACTGAGCAATCTGATTATCATCAGCCGGATTAGCCATCCGGGCATGGGCATTTTTGCCAAAGAGATGCACTTGACCCTCAAGGCTGAACATCACCCAGAAGGGTTTTTGTGTATTGCCCTGTTCCGGCTGCCAGTATTCCAGCCGGCTGAAATCATGGATGATGCGAGGCTGATAACGGGTCACCTGCCAGCTCTCATCTAACGTGACGCCCTGCAACTGGTTCGTGGTACGGATATCCGGCTTGCCCTGTTCGTTTGGGGCAACCTGCATTACGTCGCCCATCGGACTCAAAAAAGTATCGTTGCCCTCATAACGCGGCACCCCGTGTGAAGTCCGCAGGCTGACAGCCAGGGTGGCACAGTGCCATCCCATGCCAAAAGCGCCATTACCGCTGCCGCTGCTGTAGGTGAGAGACAGCGCAGGGGCGGTGCCGCGCCCGCTGGAAATCGGCAGCGGTAATGAAAGCGTAGCCATCCCATCAGGGCCGCCCCCGGTAAAGGTTTCCCCCATGCCACGGAGTGTACCGCCGCCTTTGGGCAGTGACGGGGTTCCAATCTGCAAAGGTGCTGTATTTTGCATATAACAATTCCTTACAGACCCCAATGGGGCCTGTATTTAAAAATATCTGGATTAAGAACGGATGGTGTAACGGATATGCAGAATAATGTCGCTCAGGCTCTGCAATATCTCTTTCTGCCGGTCGGTCGCATCCGGGAAACTCAGCGTCAGACTACCGCTGTCATCCACAGGAATACCTTCAAACGGCAGGTAGCGCGCATCGTTAAAGTCCAGCACAAATTGCCCGCTGTCATTCATCCCGTGGGAGAGGGCAATGGCGCTGCAACCGCGCGGCATCATCACGCTGCCACCATAGTTCAGTACCGCCCGGATATCTTCATACGGGCCGACCAGCGCCGGCAAAGTGACACTCACCTGCTTCAACTGACGGGTGCGACCGAGGCTTTCGGGGTAATCACCAAAAATATTCAGGTCGGACAGCCGTACCGAGGCGGCAATCTGGCCGCTGCTGAGTTTCAGTTCATTCCCGGAAGTGCCTGCGCTGCCTTTGCCTTCACTAAGAAACTGGGTGAGTTTCTCCGTCAAGCTGAAGCTGTCTGATGACAGAGCCTGGTACACCTGCACCAGCGACACGGTGCGGGTGACTTCTAATGCCCGCTCATCACGCTCCAGCCAGGCTTTCTCCATTTCTGCCAGATTCAGCAGCAACGTTTCACCCGCCATCAAACCCGCAGTAGTACCGTTCCAGGCACCGCCACGGATAAAGGTCACGCCGTTGTCACTCAGTTCGCGGCGCAGCGCTTCCTGCGCCATCAGGCAGAAGGACTGGGTCAGGTCAAAGAATTGGTAGTAGATGGCGCTCAGTTTTCCGCGCATCCAGCTGTAGAGTGCTTTATTGGTGAATTTACGCTGTAACAGCTCCAGTTGGGTTTGGGTCTGTGCCTGCTGGGTCTCCTGATATTCCACCTGCATCTGTGCCGCTTCGCGACGGATTTTCAGGGCTTCAAGCTGGGCATCCATCTGCCTGATTTCACCATCCGCGTTATCACGCTGAATTTCCCACTCCTGACGACGGCGGCGATAGGTCTCCGAACGGCTGATTTTTTCCGCGGAATACTGAGAAGCCGTCGCAGAAAGAGATATTACGGACGCCGCGGCGCGCAGCGCTGACCCCCAACGACTTCCCCCGCAGGCAAAGCCGAACACGTTTGGCACCAGGTCAGCCACCCCTTCTGCCGCTGTGAGCACCTGCCCGGCCAGGGATTGACCTGCCGCCGCATCAAACAGCGACATGGCCCGCTGCTCTCCGTGGTTGATGTCTTCGTCATACAGCTGCTGGTATTTCTCCAGACGGTTCTGCGCACTGCGCCGGCTCTCTGCCAATACAGTGATATCGGCATCCACTTCATCGACTGTCCGTTGCTGAATACGGATGCTCTGTGTGGACAGTTCCATGCCCTGCTGAAGTAACAGTGTGGTGAGTTCATCGGCATCATCATGCTCTGCCATACTGAGCAGGGAAGCCCCGAACTGGGTCAATTGCGCCCCCAGATTGCGGGCCCGCTCCAGCATCACCGGGAAGCGATATAGCGACAAGGTGCCTGTCGGTAATACACTGCCGCCCTGAGACGCCTGGACCATGCTGGTGAGCAGCGCTTGCGGATCGGTGGGTTCGGCGTAAATCGCCAGCGATAACGGCTGCCCGTCAATGGATAGATTGTTGCGCAGGTTGAACAGACGCAGACGCAGGGTTTTCCAGTAATCAGTGAGCGCCGGGTTATACTCCGGCAGGAACAAACCGACCAGCGAGTTAGCGGTGCGGGGCTGCATGGAAACCTCTCCACTGTCCAGCGCTGTAAGATCCTGCTGATAGGCTGCCTGTACAGTCTGGCTGGCTGCCATGGAAAGGGACGGTGCCGCCCACTGGCTGCTGCCGTAATCTTCCGGTTCGTCACCGAGCAATTCCAGAGTGCGCACATACCACATTTTGGCTTCATTCAGTGCATCGCGGGTCAGTTCGCGATAAGCCATATCGCCGCGCGTTATGAGCTGGTCCAGTAGGCGCATAAAGGTGGCCACTTTGTAGTGCGTCGGGTCATTTTGGGCGACAGCATCCGGATCAATGGCATCCAGCGGATTGGCATGCCAGGAGGTAGTCTCTTCCAGCGGCCGGCAGTTCCAGATCCAGGGCGCGATTTCCCCGTGAACGATATAGCCCGCCGGGTTGTAGACGTAGTTCATCCATTTGGTGGCGTCGTCGAACTGTTTTTCCTGCAGCAGGCGCTGGAAGCACATCATCGGCGTGTAATAGAACAGTTCCCAGTAATAGAGGGCGCAGGCACTGTTAAAGTCCAGCGGTTCGGTAGTTGTGCCGTTATGGGGTTGTACACCAGTGAACATACTGACATTCGAACTGCCATGGATACCTATTTTACCGCTATCATCCGTAAAGTGTGGTCCTGCCCATGGAACATCATTGGGGTTCTTCTGGGTGGTTAAAAACACCTTGGCAATGAATTTCTCATAAAGCGGTGTATCATCCAGAGGAATAAAGAGCCGAACTGCAAGCTCGGTATCTTGCAGCAGTCCTGAGTAGATGATATGAACGTTATCATCAACAACATGTTTAAGGTTAAGCTTGAACGCCCGACTGGTACCATGCGTTGCCGGATTATAAGGTGGCAGGGTGAAGGTGGCGTAGAAACCTTTGCCTAACTGCGGCTCCGGCAACTGCTGCGTCGCCATGGTCAGGATGGTATCAATGCCGGTATTCGCTCTGGACACCAGTTTAGGTGCCAGCAGGGTATTGAGGCGGATGCGATAAACTCCGAGCTGCATATACTGCACACCGGTGTCGGTCTCTTGCAGACAGAGGATATTCTCCTGACCGTAGTCAAGTTTTCTCACGGTCAGGGTCTGGCTGATTTTCCCCATCCCTTCCACTTCAAAGGTGATATCCACTGGCGCCGCGTTATTGAGATAAACCAGCCCAGCGGCATCGATGACCAGGGGCTTGAAGGTATACTGCATGCCCTCAAAGCTGTTTGGCGGCAAACTAACCGCATGATTCTCGGCGGTAAAATGGTAGGGTTTGCTGCCGGCCACGACGGTAATCTGGGTCCCCGCAGGGTTAGCCCCCGAGCCAACCTCCAGCCAGCCGCCGTATGAATAATACGATGACCAGTCTTGGAAGGGCCCAATCTTTTTGTTTCCACGATCAAAAGCATAGTAACACTTTTTAAAGTCACTTGACCTGTCGCCGCCAAGATAAGCAATTACATTTGTTCCATCTTTCGGATAAGAAGGTGCGGGGCTGATTAGAATTGGGCCAGAATCATTAATGGGGCTCAATCGCAGATATCTGAGATGAAGGGAGGGCTCATAAGAGTCTTGTACCGATATGATATAGTTTTTCGTTTTGTTATAAATCGCGATTGGCCCGCCGAGGTCTCTGACGCCGCCAGCATAGCGGGCTGAATTGGCGAGTATAAAGTCATCACCAGGTAAACCCCCGAGTCCCCCGAGTTTCATGGCGCGGATTTGTTTGCTTCTGAGTGCATTGCCACTGCCGTCATACCGGACGGTGAAGGTCGCATTCTGCAGCGTAATAGTAAAGCTTTCACTGGAAGATTGGCTGGTTATCTCCGGGATAGCCGCGTTCTCTATCACGACCAGATGCCTGTCGTCTTGGGCTGATCCCATGTTCAATGAGGTGGGTACCTCAAAATCCTGAGCGAAACGATAGCTGGCCTTTCTTACCAAATTATTATCTTTCGTGTTAATGGTATCAAAGGTATTTTTCAGCGGGCTGTAGCGGCTTAGTGCCGTACTATCCATCTGTTTCAGGGAGCCATCGCCGTAAATGACCATTCCTGCCACATTTTTATTGCTACCGCCAAAATCTGGGTAACTCTCCCCGGTTTTGTACACAAACACCAGCAGGGTGTCTTCGCCCTGAAAACCTGATGCCGCCAGCCCCAACCGTTCAGCGTCAGGCTTATCGTCAGTGACCGCCTTCACCTGCGTCGTAATATCGTAAGACCAGGGAGCACTCCAACTACCATCATGGCGCAGAAACGCCAGTTTCAGGGTAAAACGGTCAGAGGTTTTCACCGGGTCAGTGCCGTTTTCTGCCACTTCCTCTTTTTCCACCCAGATAAGGTGCAAACGCTCTTTGAACACCACCGGACGTATTACATCTTTGTATGGGGTGACCGCCGTATCAATCTTCGTCCACTCTTTCCAGGCATTGGCAGCCAGTTTACCTGCCTGCCTGCGTGAGATATCCACGTTACGCCAGTAGTAATCCGGCAGGTTTTCCCGTGTTTGCCCGACAAACCAGATCAGCCCGGAGTCACTGTTGACGTTATCGTGATAGGCGCTGACCACTTTCAGGTCCGCCACGGTTTCAAAGCGGGTCAGGTAGGTTTTAAAGGCCTCCTCCACCGTGTCCCGGCTGAGCTTGCTCTGGCTGATATTTTCCAGCAGCTCATCCATCATTCGGGTCTGCCCGATACGCTGGGTCGGGTCAATGTAGTTTTCCGGATAATAAACCAGCCGCGACACCCCACCCCAGGTGCTGTAACGGTTATTCATCGCCCAGTCGGTAAAGAACTGACGGGTTGACACATCGGCACGGGCATTCGATTCTATCCGGTTCAGCGCCCGGTTGATGTAGAGCTGAATACCGGCAATCGCTTCCGCCAGTCGGGTAGTTTTTATGGCAGAAGAGACCTGATTATCAATCAGGAAGTAGCTGTACAGGTCATCCCGGCTTTGCAGGAATATCCCTTCAGGCTGGATATTGGCCAGAAACCAATGGCACAGCACACTACTCAGGCGCTCTGCGGTATGATCTGCCAGTGCCTGAGCCTGTTGTGTACTGAGCCCGGCTTCCATATTTTCTGCCAGGGTCTGCCATTCATCCCAGGAAGGCAGATCCGACTCGGCTTTGTTCGGCACAGTCACGTAGCGGATATTGACCAGCCTACGGATAACCGATGGCATGGTGTGCAATTCTGAGGCCACATCCATCCATTGCAGCACGGCGTTGATATTCTGCCAGCTTTGAAGACTGCTCACGTCAGCACAGGCTATGGCCTGTGTCACCATACTGATGTCCAGACCCATCACCGAGGCCAGTCTGTCTGCCGTCAGCGTTTGCTGGCGCAGCATATCCAGCGTGTCAGAGCTGAGGTTACCCAGTGCGTTAATCCACTGGTGGAATCGGTAGAGTGAGAACAGGGTATCGATATTGTGCTGTCCGGCGGGTTGACTTCTCACACCCAGTACCGTGAAACCGGAAATGACCAGTACGGACAGCTCGGCTTCACTGAGACGCAACGTCTGCACGGAAAGCGACAACTGAGCCATCACATGGCAGAACTGCACCAGTTGGATAGTTTCATCAGGACTCAGCGTCTCTTTCAGCACCCGCGTCATAAATCCGGCGATATTCAGGCCGCCCGGTCGCAAATTATCTGTCCATAACAGGATATAACGCGCCATATCCGGTGACGCCAGATGCAGTGTTGCAGCAATAAACGGCGCAAGAATTTCAGCCTGGAGCTCCCGGTCGCCACCCTGCGCCATGTCTTCACTAATACGGGGTCGGAGAGTGTTAAGCAGGTTATTGATTTCCGGTGAAATATTTCCGCTAAATTCGGGTGTACATAATAACCAAAGTTCTTCAGTGGTTATTGCCGCTTCGGTTAGCCACTGCGTCACCTGATACAGCCAGATAACCAGCTGCGCCAGTTCCCCGGAAGACAGAGAAGCCGTTGCTTTGCCCCTAAACGGCGAAAAGCCATAAAGCATACACAGTTCATTGACCGTGAGCTGATGGGTATGAGCCAGTAATTTCAGACGATAAAGGGAAGAGATAACGGAGACAGAAAGCGTGATGTTATTTTTTGTATCCAGTACCCCCGCCAATCTGCCTAGCTGATACAGCTCACCGCTGTTAATTCCCAACCCACGTATCAGGGCTGAACAGGCAAAGGTCGCTGGCTCCTCATTCGGATCAATGCTGACAGTATTGCCGTCGGCTTCAAAGATTTTCCCTTTCAGCGGTGGCGTATTAAATATACGGTTAAAGTGACTGACGCTATCGTCGTCAGCATACTGATTGATGACCGATCCGTTCAGTACCTGCGCATCATCAGCGCTCAGGGCATAACGGGTACTGTAGAATAGCGTGTAGAAGACTTTGGTCAGAACCGAGTTGTTGATGATGCCCTGTGCATTATCACTGAGTACGATAGTTTGTAATTCATTCGGCGATAACTCACTAGCCAGACATAAGCGAATGGCTTTATTCAGTTTGAGAGCAAAAATGCTCAGAGGGTAACTTTCGAAGGTAAAGACAGCAGTTCCCTCAATATTTTTATTGCCACCACGATTATAAGCAAATATTGTCGCCCCATTTTTTAAATCATCAACGGTAAGCGGTGATAATATTTCACTTTGATAAACTGTATTCGCATCGGTTGGTGCAGAGATAGTACCTATAACTTTGCTATCATTGGTCGTTCCCACTCCACTTTTACGTATTGTGAGACCACCACTACTTTTTTTGAAATTGGCCCTGATAACGAAATCGCTATCACCTTTATAGAGCAGATCCCAAAAGTTCAAGTGCTTTGCATAATCTCCGCCAGGAATTCGGGTTATCTTGTAAGCGTCGAGTTTACCCTCATCGTCTGCTACCAGCCCCGTTGAAATATTATCAACATAAACAGAGGTGTTGTCAGAATAGCCGTTTTGCAAAATCCCAAGGTATTTTTGCACGTCAGAAAGTTCAAGGCCATAATGCTTGGCTATCCATGCCTGTGATGCAAAATTCTCAGGCGTGATATTTTCACTGAAGTTTTTCGCAAATAAAGTGTCAGCGTTCTCCTCCGTAATCTCTTCGGTCAATACGTGATAAAGTTCCGGCGAGATATTGGCCTGAATCGCCAGTAATGAAGCGCCTTCTGCCTGCGCCATGACTTCCGGGTTACGGGACAATGCTGACAGGGTACTGTCATGCGCCATAATGACCTGACGAACAGTCTCATAAGGCTGATGGTAAGGTGTGTCAACGGCCTTGCGGTAAGTCGACAGGATCTCCATCAAGGCGTCTGAGTCACCTCCGGTCTGGCGGGTAATATGCGCCAGCAACAGTTCGTTAGACAGTGCAAGGGTGGAAATTTCCGAGTCCATGTTATTCTGACTCAGCGTCAGGTCAGCCAGATCCGGGCGGCGATTATCAAGGTGATAAGCAGAGCTTGTGAAATGCAGATCCTTCGCCTCGCGGTACAACTCCGTGAGGTAACCGGCCGGCGAGAACATGGAGGCCACGGAGCCCGGATTGACAAAGGAAGAAGAGCGGGAGCCAAACATTTTATCATAACTGCGTGAAGCATCGTCTTGTTCAATGCCCCGGCGTATGGCGCCGGATAATTGAGGATTGGCACAGGTGAAAATACGGGCTTCCAGCAGACGATGACGTTTTTTTTGTTCAACGGCTTCACGATAGAGATAATGGCTTTCACCCCAACTGAGTTGGTCATCAAATGTTTTTCTCAGTTCACTGAAGGAAAGGTGCTGAAGGTCTGCGAGAGTCATCGTCAGACCGTCGCGAGTGGGACTGATTTTGTTTAGTAACACAGCCGTGCTGTACATAATAACCTCAATTATTATATAAAAGATGTCTCAGAAAGTTGGGTAGACAATATTTTGTAAACTACTTTCCTATGAGAGCATAAAAATCTGTGGGGCACTTATTATGCCCTTCAGTATGAAAATTATAAGTTTCTGTTAAAACAGATGGATAAGATGTATATCTACATTAAAAATAACAGGGTAATAGATCCTCAATTATGGGGAATGTCCCGATACGGAGAACCAATTTATTCATTGTTCGTAGAATCCACGATCAATGAAGTCATCGCTAAGCTCAGGGTTATTTAAGAGCCCGAATTAAGCATGGGTATCTGGGATAATAAAATTAAGTGAAGAAACGGATCACTATTTACATAAGTTATTACAGCATAAGTGCTCCACTGATTTTATGCTCTCACCACCTCATTAAATGATTCCCATCCAGAACGGTCCTTGCTTGGGTTATTACTACTGGTCTTTAAACGAAAATATTGAGGATCTGATATAATGAGAACATTATATGTTTCTCGCATCCTCTACACGATATATATAGTACATAAAAATAATATGACTGCTAAGAATAAAATCCGATAGTTAGTGGCCGTTTTTTAATCCATTGCTTGCGGTTTAATCTATTTTTTGGTGCATAGCGCCGTACCGTTCAGATTGTAAGTGTGAGCCACTCCATAAGCACATCTTACGATGAATGAAGAACTCAACACTTACCTCTTGTAACCTGAGCCCCGTTTTCCCGTGTCACACTGCGCATCTAGTCGAGCAGAGAACCTCTGTGACAACGGCGACAATGATAGAGAATAAAAAAACAAACAAAACATTATACTTATTTATTTCATTAAAAAGATTTTTATTCCGATAAAATACATATTATAATAATTAATATCCGGTGATAATAAAAAAAACACATAAAGCAGCAGTTAATACCTCTTTAAAAACAGGGGATAGATCATTCACTCCTTTTAAATAAAATCATTGACGGGCAAATGGAAAATCTATAAATCTATTTTTTTAAGAAAAATCTTAATCTGTTTGGAATTAAGTCATTGAAATACGTTATAAAGTTTACCATCATATACTCACCTGCAGACAGGAAACTGTCATTACTCAACGATAGCAATCATGAAATCACACTATCAAACCAAGCGGCGCGACTGCTGCTTGAGATGATCACTAACAGCAATGAGACTCTTCATAGAGAAGATTTATTGAAAAGGGTATGGGAGGATTATGGTTTTACACGTTCAAACAATAGCCTCAATGTCGCTGTAAGCGAGATTCGAAAATCATTTGAATCCTTGGGAAGGGATCCAAAGATTATCATCACCATTCCTAAAGTCGGTTTTCGTTTTGAGGGTGCTGTAGAGCCAGTCATTAAACAGAGTGAAAACAATACTTTTCCTATTGATGAAAGTGAGGTGCAATTAAAACAGTCCACTGATAAAACTATTTTCATAAGACAAAAAAAACAACAAATAAAAAAATTCGTTATATGCATGACCTTCGTTTTCCTCTGTGGCTACGCTTCTTATGAAGCTTTTATTAAATTCAAACACCTAAACGTACGCCATGAAAAAACAACATTTCTGTATAGCGTTGGAAAATGTGACGTTTATGCATTGGGAGATCTGCCAATAGATGTGGGTGAAAATTATATTGATATAGCCAAACAAGATATCAACAAAGAAATCATTAATTGTGACCTCGCGAAGGGGAATATTTACTACAAAAAAACACGTAGTGGCAGTCAGGACACACAAATTAGTTTTATCGGCATATGTGGCCTGGACGACAATAACAAACCTAAAGATTGTAGAAGCATATTAAACAACCTTGGTGTCAATTTATGAAAAAAAATCATTGGTTATATATTGCACTTTCATTGCTTTCCATTATTTTATTAATAGTATTATTTAAAATTATCAATATGAGCAATAAAAAAAATAACATCGAGATTCGATGTACAGGTGAGTTAACTTCACGTAGAAAAGTGAATAACACTGATTTGGCTAATTTAAATGAAAAATTTTTTTTATTTTTATATGATAATGGGACCGGTTTTTTGACACAGAAAGGGATACTGTCAATCGGTAATAAAAATTACATAATGGATCGGGAAGTGAATGTTAATTATACTGATTTTGATAAGGATTATATATACACATTCCAAATTATAAATGTAAAATTGCGAGCTAATGACAATATCCCATCCACGGTTGAGACGATATTCCCCATATTGGGAAGAGTACCGTTATCCTCTTACCTAAATATTACGTCGGTTGATAAAGATCTTTACATTTTCAACGAGCTTTCGGGGCCTTTTTTCTTGTGTAAACGATTTTAAATATCCCAGCCCCCAATAAAGGGGGCTGTCTGGAGCACTACCTGGAACGTGTTTCGTTATAAAAAGCGTATCCGTATTTATACGTGGTCAGCAGTGCCGGACTGGTGGGTAAGCCAGTGCCGCACAGCATGCGATACCATTTTGCCCAGCAATCCGGGGCGCTATATCCGGCAGGTGTATTGCCAAAATAGTGAGGAAAAATGAGGGTATCGATATTCTGATGTTATTTTCTGTCCCGGAAAATGAATTACCCATTGACCTTATGATTTCCATTTATTAGCGTGATAAGTCTTATCAATGATCCGGTCGCTTGTGAGGATCACCTTCGGGCAGCGACAGCAACACTCCTGTAGCCTGCAAGGGAGTACACCGATGTGTGGTACATCTGCGCACCTTTGGAAGCAGATATCGTCAATCATTTGGCGATGAAGGTTACTTAATCCATGATGGCCAACAGGCCAGTCACCCAACGGGGAACACGTTTCCCATTGGGTCAGGTGTTCCCCGTTGTTTTATCAGGAGGAATACCATGCAACAAAATACACCGCCGGCCATTGTGCCCGCCTCTGAACACGCCCCCTTTGCTGAAATTTTTCCGCACACCGGTTCGTTGGAGCTGATGCTGCTGGAGCACACATTCATTAAAGCCGCCGCCGTGCTGTGTGACGATGACCGCTGTGATCAGTGGCAGTACCGGAAAGTATCAGACACTATCGCTTATATCGTGCCGGTACGACCAGAACCCGCTGTGGTCAGGGTTGAGCCAACGGACTTTAAAGGTGAGGTCTCTGCCGAGGCTTTCGGGCTGATGGTGACCCTGAGCGTACTGGGGTATCTGACGACCTTGTTAAAATTGGACGGATATGCTGAACGGTTTTGTGCCCTGCGGGAATATGCGCTGCAACATCCCCAGGCTCAGTGCATTCGGGCGGCTTTGGGCTTAAAGGGAGAATATAATGCCAAATAATGAACTGATTATGCTGGACAGTCTTGCGCTGTCGGTCGTGTTTCCCGACAAAACCCCGCTGGAACGGTTGTTTCTGGGGTTCCTGCTGGCGAATACCGCATCAACGTTATGCGGCGATTATCAGCCTGAACAGTGGACAAGCCGACAGGTGTCTGAATCGCTGACTTATATGGTGCCGATACGGGCGGAAACGTATTCCGTTTACCTGCCGGATACGCAGCTGACGGTCACGCTTTCAGCCGATGCCTTCGGGCTGGCGGTCACGGCCATCGTATCAGCCCGTATCGCGGTGCTGGAGACCCCGAATGAGGAGGTGTACCGGTTCTGCGCATTGCAGGCGTATGCACAACAGCATCCGGAAAGCGGCCTGATAGCCTCGGTCATGACACTGAAACCCAGAGAGGATGTTATCAGTCCGTCACTTATCCCTGACAAAAATAATCATCACTGACGTTATCAGCCCATGAGGCTGTTAACGCTTTTCTTCAGCGCCTGACCGGGGAAGCGAAAACACCTTCCCGGTATCGGGCGGGTGTTTTCTTTATTTAACGTGAAATCAAGGGACAACACCATGAACCCCATTTTTTTACCGGCACCGGATGATACCGGCACCGGATGATACCGGTACCGCATTACGTGAAGAGCTGTTTACCGCTCAGGTCAGCGGCCTGAGGCAACACCCGAAAGCACCACAGTCATTGCAGCCGGAAACCCTGATGATGTGCGAAGCCGCCACCGTCACGGAAGTGGTGCAGCGGCTGAAGGTGATCCATCTACTGGGTGACTGGCCGGTGCCGGAGAGGTTATCTGCTCAGGTTTCGGGGACTTTTTTTCCGCTGACCGTCATGATTTTTGACGCACAGGACAGAAAAGTGCTCGGTGGCCGGTTTGATGAAGAGATTATCTGGGCGCAGCCGGTCACACTGACGTCAGAACGCCTGTCATTGGAACAGCAACAGCAGCGGTTATGTCAGGCAGCGATGCTTGAGCAGAGCTGGCAGAATACTCCGACGGCGCGTGCGTTGTGGCACAAGGCACATTTATTGTCACTGCATGGGGTTGCCTCCTGTTATCAGCAGTGCCATGAAGTGCGGGATATTCTCCGGTATGGCGTCTCCGTCAGTGTCTTTTCTGAGGGGACGTTATGACCACGTTACGTTTAACCGTCTGGCAGGTGATTGCGGCTGCCTTGCTGAAACGGCATTTTGGCTTGAATCTGACTGACACGGTATTGTGTGAAACCGGTACGGTGGCAGCACTGATAGCCCGCGGTGTCCGGCCCTCAGAAGCCATTAACGAACTGGTGGATAAATACGACTTAATCCGGCTGAACACGCAGGTTATCCCGCGCAATACCCCTTATCTGGATATCCACGATGAGCTGACGGTTATTTTTGACAGTGGTCTGGCTGACAGGTTATTCAGGCAGACCGGACAGTAATCCTTTTTGTTCAATCTACCCATCGGGGGAACTGTGCCCTGGGTGGGCAGTTCCTCCTGTTTATTCTTATCATTCAAGTGAGGAACTTAACCATGGCAGAATGGTGCACCAATCAACTGGAAATCACCGGCAAATCCGTTTGTCTCGATGTAATGCAGCAGTGGGTCTGCGGGGAAGAAGTCCCCCGTTACCGTCAGGCGGTGTTACAAAGTCTTCGCCTGTTTCTGGCAGGCTGTGCGGGGATACTGAAACCGACTAAACCACAAACCTACACTCCGTACCCGGCGCTGGTGCGCGGCACGGCGGTGCCAACGGCGCAGCATCTGGCCTTTGAGCAGTGGTTGCTGTTGTTGCAGAATAATGTGCCGTTGAATAATGACAATATCAAACGCATTGATAACCTGTACCGACAGTCCGGTCTCAGCCTGATGCAGTGGGACAAGGTGCCGGAAGCGGCGCGTGATATTATCGCTCGTCTGCTGACCCGCCAGTATATCGACTGGTTTGGTATGGTGGGCTGGTCTGATACACCGGATATCGGGGCCTGCTGGGATAAGCTGAATGTGTACCCGCAGGCGGCACAGCCCTGCGATATGCTGATGATGATGTCAACGAATCTGGCCACCGAAATCAACGGCAACAGTGGCTTACTGAAAGGCATTCCCACCACAGCGCAGTTTTATGAGGAACAATACGGGCTGGAATGGCCGTTTGGTCACCATGTCCGCTGGGAGCGCCGGAATGTCAGCAGTTTAACCGTGCGTTTTGATTCTCCCTGGGCACCGCCTTCGGCGGAGCTGATGGGGGAACTGTCCGCGATGTTTGACTGTGAAATCCGTCATTGGTACAGCGATGCGTCAGGCAGCCTCAAAGGCTATGATTGCTATGACCAGGGCGAGCACGTGGACAGCGGTCACGGGCAGTCAGGACGGGAAAACCGGCCGGCACTCTATCTGGTCACTGGCGAGCAGACGGAAGCCGCATTGGCCCTGCCGGCCATCGCAGTCGGACAGTAACCAGCTGTTTCACTGATTAATTTTAGACGAACTTATCATGTCAACCGAAAGGGGAACCGATCCCCTTTTCGGGGCGTGTTTTCCTTTTTTCGCTTTTTGTTCAGCAAGGAAAACACCCAATGGCCTCCCGAACCGATCATCAGAAAGAATTCATTTCACTGTTTAAGCAAACGGCACGTTATCATACCCGTTATCAGGTCTTCCGGGATTTTTGCAACTGTGCCATGGCAGCGATCCACAATAAGCACTGTTTCAGTGAGGAGCTGGAGCAGTATTATCTGAAAACCATTAACAAGTACGAACGGGCCGATGTTGACCGGATCGTACAGTTGTTTTCCCATGTGGTGCTCGGACTGGTGCAGGAACCCGGTGATTTTCTCGGCAGTGTGTTTATGCAGCTGGAACTGGGTGATAAGGATCTTCAGCAGTTCTTTACCCCCTGGAGTGTGGCCAGAATGATGGCACAGATGCAGTTGCAGGATGCCGCCGGGCTGTTGCAGACACAACCGTTTGTCACTCTGTGTGAACCTTGTGTTGGTGCGGGCTGTATCACGCTGGCCGCTGCCGATGTATTGCGGGAGCTGGGACACGATCCGTTGTGCAGCCTGTGGGTTTACGCGATTGATATTGACCCGCTGGCGGCCGTGATGGCCTATATCCAGTTCTCGTTGACCGGGATTCCGGCCGCCATCACCATCGGCAATGCCTTGCATGATGGTGGTGACAAGCGAACCCGTTATACGCCCGCGCATTATCTGGGCAACTGGTCTCAGCGTTTGCGGGAGGCGGAGCTTATCGCCGCCTGAACGCATTTTTTCAACGATGACTATTGCGCCTTTCGGGGCGCTTTTTTTTTGTTTTTAAATGGCGTTAATACAAGGGGTTATGGTGAAAATTAAGCTGATTTTGTCAGTCAGGAGATGAACCGGGTCAGATTAATTTTCATTTTTGCAAAAAGAGTTGTTCCTTACTTCCGGCCGGGATTCACCGACACTGAGCCAAATCTGAACCGAAAGAGGAAAAGTGATGTTTCAGCGTTTTAAATCCCGTTTTACCCGTGACCCTTCCCCGTCACAAAAAGCGCCCGGGCAAGCGCCTGAAAGAATACGCGGTGCCGGAGGTTATTTCCGTCCACAGTCAGCAGAGGTGCTGCTGGCAACTTCAGAGCGTGGCCAGTATCTCCGCCAACTGTGGGAAAACAGTGCGCTGCCCGCCGGGTTGTATCAGCAATTCTATCTGGATCCGCTCCGGCAATTATGCGCCCGTGTGCAGCATGTTCCCGCGACACAAGAGGGCATCTGGTCTTGTCGCGGCGGATTTATCGATCTGACCCTGCAATTTACTGCCTGTGCCGTGCGGCTGGCAAAAGGGCATATGTTGCCTCCGGGGGTGGCGCCGGAAACACAGGCCGCACAAAGTCTGCTGTGGCAGGCGGTGGTGTTCTGGGCGGCGCTGTTTTACCACCTGCCTCTGCTGCGGCAACTGGAAGGGGAACTGGAAGACGGGCATCACTGGCAGCCGGGATTGTGGATACCTGAACGTCGTTTCCGCTTCCGGTTTCAGGCACCGGGGCCTGAGCTGCCTGTCCTTTATAAGACGCTGCTGGCTGCCCGTTTGTTACCGGAGGAAGCGGTGACCTGGCTGTCTTTAGTGCCCGGTGCGTGGCAGTGCCTGATGTTGCATCTTGGCGGACATCCGTCTTCTGTCCCGTTGACGGACTCACTGCTTCAGTCTGCCGCTGAGCAGGTGCAGTCACCGCTGCTGAATCCCGTTGAATCTGCTAAACAGGCTACCGATACCAGGCTGTCATCATCAGAACCCGATCCGGTTATTCCGCCAGTCACACCGGGAACAGCCCCTGCGCCTGACACCGCCGAGGATACCCGGACATTACTGTCATTGTTTCAGGCGGAGGAATGAAATTCTGATGAAAAATAATACAAATGGTAACGATAACGATTTGAAATTATCCAAATGCACCGCATCAGTGCCGGAATGCCTTGTTTCCGCAATGTATAAAAGGTCACTATATGAAAAATAAAAGTAAGCGTACGGGGAACCCCACCTAGCCAGGATAAATCCATTGATTAAAATAGTTTCACCTATTCTGATGATGGAAAAAACTCACATGAGCCAATCCAGGTTTACTCAAGCCGAGTGGCGGGACCTGTTTGAACAGCAGAAAAAATCCGAACTGACTGTCCCGCAGTTTTGCCAAAAAATCGGTGTGTCGACAACCCGGTTCTATCACCACCGCCAACGCACCTCCCATCCACCAAAAAAGCCGTCTGGGCTGGCTTCACCGTCTGCTTTTATTAAAGTCAGCACCGCTCAGAAAAAATCCGCCTCATCCAGCACACTCCCCATCTTATTTGAGACACCACATGGCACACTGCGTTTTCCTGCCGGCACGGATAAGCATGTTATCATTGCGATTATTCGGGGGCTCGCCGCATGAAAATGTTTGTGGATGTGCCGGAGGTGTATTTGTGCCGCTCATTTATCGACTTCCGAAAATCCATCAACGGGCTGGCGGTCTGGGTGGAGCTGGAAATGCAACTGTCTCCGACGCAAACCGCGTTATTCCTCTTTTGCAACAAGAAGCGGGATAAACTCAAAATCCTCTACTGGGATAAAACCGGATTTGCGCTCTGGTACAAACGGCTGGAGAACGCGAAATTCAAATGGCCCACCGCCGTCAACAGTGCCTCCCTGACCCTGACAGAGCAGCAACTGCACGGGTTGTTATCGGGTTATGATGTCATCGGGCACCAGCCCTTCTCCGTACAGGATTGCCATGTCGCCTGATCCCTTGATGATCATCAAACCAACGGGCATTAATTACGCTTTTTCGCCGGGGATGGCATAAAATGTCCCCATGAAAATTGATATTGATGCCCTGCCCAATGACCCCGCTGAACTGAAACGGCTGCTGATTAAGCAGTCGCAGCGGCTGGCCTTTTTGGAAGAGCAGTTCCGTTTAGCCCAACAAAAACGGTTTGGGGCTTCCTCGGAAGCGTTCCCCGGCCAGGGGGAGTTGTTTAACGAAGCGGAAGAAATTGCGCTGCCGGCTGAAACGGCCGCCGCACAGGAAACCCTCACACCTCCCCGCCGTAAGCCGACACGCAACCCCCTGCCCAAAGATTTACCGCGCGAAACCGTGTTCCATGATATCGCCGAGGAAGAAAAACAGTGTGCGTGCTGTGGCGGCAGGTTGCATCAGATGGGGGCAGATCGCAGTGAAAAACTGTTGTTCATTCCCGCTCAAATCAGGGTGGTTGAGCATGTCCGCCCCAAATACGCCTGCCGTGAATGTGAAAAATCCGGCATTCAGACGCCTGTCAAACAAGCCTCCTTGCCAGCGATGCCCATCAAGAAAGGCATGGCGACCAGCAGCCTGCTCAGCCAGCTTATCACCAGTAAATATCAGTATGGGTTACCGCTGTACCGTCAGGAAAGTGTGTTCAAACAGTATGGCATTGACCTCAGCCGCCAGACCCAGAGTGACTGGATATTAAAATCCGCGCAGTTGTTTACGCCGTTGGTGGCCAGGTTCAGGGAAATGCTGTTGCAACAACCGGTTCTCCATGCGGATGAAACCCCGGTGAAGGTGGTGACGTCTGAAAAAACGACCCATTACATGTGGGTCTATTGTGTGGGCACTGATACCCCCGAACCGGCGGCGCTCACACCGAATATTGTGCTGTATGACCACCAGGCCAGCCGTTCAGGCACCTGCGCTGCTGACTATCTCGCCGGTTTTCAAGGTTATCTGCAGGTGGATGGCTATCAAGGCTATGAGCAGACCGGTGCCCGGCTGGTCGGTTGCATGGCCCATGCCCGCCGTAAATTTATGGAAGCGAAGCAGGCGCAGGGAAAAAACAAAACGGGCAAAGCCGATATCGCGCTGAGCCTGATCCAGTCACTGTACCGGGTCGAGCATCAGGTCAAGGGGTTAAGCCCGGCAGAAAAATACCGGATCCGCCAGGAAAAAGCGCTTCCTATCTGGGATAAGTTATCGGCCTGGCTGGTTAAAACCCGATCCCAGGTGATCCCCAAAAGCAAGCTGGGTGAGGCCGTCACTTATCTGAGCAATCAATGGGCAAAACTGATCCGCTATCGTGAGGATGGCCGCTTGTCAATCGACAATAACCGGGCCGAAAGGGCGATCAAACCGTTTGTCATCGGGCGAAAGGCGTGGCTGTTCAGCCATACCTCGCGCGGTGCACAAGCCAGTGCGATCCTCTACAGCGTCATTGAAACGGCCAAAGCCAATGGATTGATCCCTTTCGATTATGTCATGACTTGCCTGGATGAGTTATGCCAACCCACCCCGGATCTGGAAAAACTACTGCCCTGGAAAAAAGTGATAAGCAAGGTGTAGTTTAGTTGACGCTTACAAATAAAATAATTTAACGTGTTAATTAATTTGCAGTTTATTAATGGGACGTTTCTGTACCGGAACACAATATTACACACCAAGGAAACAATAATATGTTAAATAATGAGGAAACAATGGGCTGGGATGCGTTGCTGGACGAGTATTTCTTCTCACGGATGTTACGGCCGGCAACCGAATGGAGTTATCGCAAGGTAGTGCGGGTATTTATCCGGTATCTGGGGGAAACGGAGTCGCCGGAGAGCGTGACTCACCGGGATGTCCTGCGCTGGCGGCGTCATCTGCTGACGGAAAAAAATCAGTCCCGGTATACGTGGAACAATAAGGTGGCGCACCTGCGGGCCATTTTTAATTTCGGCATGGAAAGAAAACTGTTGTCACACCCCAAAAATCCGTTTAATGACGCGTCAGTCAAAAAAGAGAAGAAACAAAAGAAAACCCTGAGTAAAGCTCAGATAACCGGGATTTACCTGCGGATGCAGCAGTATGAGGAGGAAGAACGTTTACAGACTTCCCCACGGGGCGGACGCTGTGCCCTATACCCGACAGGGTACTGGCTGACTGTATTGGATACTTTCCGGCTGACGGGCATGCGCCTGAACCAGCTGTTGCATCTGCGGTTGCGGGATATTAATCTGGACAACAGTTACATTGAGTTGCGCGTGGAAGGCAGTAAAAACCACAGTGAGTGGCGGGTGCCGATGATCCCGCAACTGAAACCCCGGCTGGTGCAGCTGGTTGAACAGGCAAAAGCCTGTGGCGCGAAAGAGAATGATCCACTGTTTGATTTAACCCGTCTGCGTTTTCGTTATCACGGACGCCATGTCAGTTATCAGTATCATCATGACAGAGAAAAGCAGCATCTTCGTTCTTTCTTTAACCGCCTGTCTAAAGAGTGTGGTTTTGCCGTCTCGCCCCACCGTTTCCGTCATACGCTGGCGACAGAGTTGATGAAGGCTCCCGATCGTAATTTGCAGCTGGTCAGGTGTTTGCTGGGACACCGTAGTCTGGCGACCACGATGGAATATATTGATATCGATATGGAAATCGCGGGTAAAACCCTGGCGAATGAACTGGCGTTTTATCTGGATATTGCAGAGTAATTCGTTAACGTGAGGTAAAAAAACAGGGCAGGATATCAGCGGGTTTGCCCTGACTGTGTCATTGGATTAAGGGATGGTTTTGAGGTGGAGACACAAAACGAAGAAACCGGGAAGTGTGCTCAAAGGTCAGTTCTGACAATTCCCTGACTTGACATCAGAATCAATTACTGAAATCATTACTTTCAACGCAAAAAGGTGAGCACAAACTGTGTTCACCTGACTTCGTATAGAGTGGCTATTTTTAGTTTATTAACTTACGCAAAGTAATAGATTATATTCATTAACATTTGCTTAACAGCACTTATTTCTGACTCACGTGTTAAGTTATTGATATCACTTCAACAAACGAGTTTTAAAATTGGTGCCCGGACTCGGAATCGAACCAAGGACACGGGGATTTTCAATCCCATCGTAAGTTAATAAAATGTAAAACTAGCTAATTTGACAATTTGTACACTTAACTAATTGAATTTATTGAGTGTACAACATGATAATTCTTCCCATAATTTCCCCCAAAGGGGGAGAAGGTAAATCGACTCACTCCGCCAATCTGGCGGGTTTTTTTGCCGATGCCGGTTTACGTGTTCTCCTGATTGATGCGGATTATTCGCAACCCACTGCCAGCAGTATTTTTCCCCTGAACTATGAAGCGCCTGCCGGACTATATGAGTTGCTGATGCAGACGGTAGATCTGAACCAGTCTGAGCAGATCATTTCCCGTTCGGTTATCAAAAACCTCGATATTCTGATCTCCAACGATCCGGATGAACTCCTGCCCACGGCAATGCTGCACGCGCCCGACGGGCGTTTGCGTCTGCGCAATGTCCTGCAACATCCTCTCTTCAGCCAGTACGATATTATTTTCATTGATTCCAAAGGGGCGACCGGCGTGATGAACGAGCTGGTTGTACTGGCGGCCACGCAGGGCGTGCTGGGGGTTATCAAGCCTATTTTACCCGACGTCCGCGAGTTCCTGCGCGGCACCCTGCGGATGCTGACCCGGCTCCGGCCTTTTGAACACTACGGTATCCGGCTGCCGGCTATCCAGATACTGGTCAACGGGATTGAAGGAACGAATCTCGACCGGGATACGCTGAGTGAACTGGCTGACATTATCAATAATCAACGGTATGACGCTTCCGCACTGGGTGGCAGGCAGGTTTACCAGCTGCTGGAAACCCGGATAGACCTGCTGGATATCTACAAACTGGGGCATGTCCGTGCCCAGCCCGTTCATCGCCTTGAGTATAAAACCACCCGAAAAAGCCCGGCTGCCGCGCAAACCATGCACCGCCTCGCCTGTGAGTTAGTGCCCTTATGGGCGGAAAAATTCGACGCGGTATTGACTGTGCAACCGACAGGAGAGGCGCAATGAATGTTATCTGGCGGGCGGTCTGCTTTCGTTATGAGCGCGTTGAATTACTGTTCAGTGATGATGAGAGGTTTGTGTTTGTGGATGCGCCGGATCGTGAAACCGCGCAGGCGAAACTTCAGATCCTGTTGCCAGCTGTTCCCGATGTTTCTCCGGAAGGGGTAGAGCATTATTATCCCCGTATGCGCAGGCAGGCCATGCGCCCCGATGCGTCTCCGGATTTGGCGTTGCTGGAATGTGGCTGGGAAAATGACCAGCCGCAGTATCTGACCCATAACGAGGTGCTGTTCTGGGTTTCTTCCCCTCATCTGCAACAGCGTTTAATCGCTGCCCTGAATGCGATCAGCAGGGAGGCAGCCGATGGACATGGCGCATGAACATTTACAGATCATCAGTGAAGAGGCGCCCAGCTATGCGTATGCCGAAGTGGGGGTGTTGGGGGGGCTGGTACTGGAGAATGAGCGCTGGGATAGCGTTGTCCAGCTATTGGTTGCCGACGATTTTTATTTTCCGGCACACCGGATAATATTTCAGGCCATCGCTGAACTGAGCGAAAAAAACTGTCCGTTCGACCTGATTACCCTGACCGATAGGCTGACCCAGCGTGGGCAAATTGATCGGGCATGCGGTTTTGCTTATGTAGCGGAAGTGTGTAAAAACACGCCCAGTGCCGCCAATATTGAGGAGTATGCCCGTATTGTGGCGGAAAAAAGCCGGTTACGTCAGTTACTGGCACTGGGAAAATCCCTCAGCGCTGACGTTTTTCAGCCGAATATTCAGTCAGATACCCTGATAGAGCAGGCAGAAAGTCAGTTGTTTAATCTGGCTGAAAAAGGTTCGACCCGCCAGCATCAGGAAATGACCCTGTTGCAGGGCGCAGACAGCCTGATTGCCCATCTGGAGCGAATACAAGGCTCACAGGGAATAACCGGCACACCGACCGGATTTCAGGATCTTGATGAAAAAACCGGCGGCTTGCAGGCCGGTGATCTCATTTTGCTGGCTGCCCGCCCTTCGATGGGGAAAACCGCGTTGGGACTGGCCTGTTGCTTGGGTGTCCTGCGGCACCGGGATGATGCCGTGGTACAGATTTTCAGTCTGGAAATGCCGGCGGCACAACTGATGCTGCGCCTCACTGCCATGGAAGGCGGGGTTTCTCTGAGCGCCCTGCGCAGCGGGATGCTGGATGATGAGCAGTGGGGACGCATCAGCCAGAGTCTGGATCAGTTTACCCGCTGGGATCAGCGTCTGGTGATCGATGATTGCAGTCATCAGACGCCCGCACTATTACGCGCCCGTGCCCGCCGCTATACCCGCAAATACGGTAAACCCGCCCTGATTATGGTTGACTACCTCCAGCTGATGTGTGCGCCCGGCCAGGAAAACCGGACACAGGAAATTGCCGATATCTCCCGTAACCTGAAAGCGTTGGGCAAAGAACTGGGCTGCCCGGTACTGGCGCTGTCCCAGCTTAACCGGCAGGTCGAAAACCGTTCCGATAAACGTCCTAATAATGGTGACCTGCGTGATTCCGGCTCACTGGAGCAGGACGCCGACCTGATACTGCATCTCTATCGCGATGAAGTTTATCACCCGGACACACCCGATACGGGTATCGCTGAAATCATTATTGGTAAGCAGCGTCAGGGTCCAACGGGCGTGGTTCGTGTGGGATTTGACGGCCAATATACGCGGTTTTTGGACTTATCCGCAGACAGTGATGGTTACGGGGGGAAATGATGGCACGGCAACCTCTCAATATGGGCAATGCCCTGTTACAACAAGGGCGCCAGGCCGCGGCGACACTCAGTGAACAACCCCCTGTGTCGGAAATGCCGATGGTACTGACACTGGATCAACTCCGCCCCAATCCGGATAACCCCCGCACCAGTCGGAACCCGCGTTATGAGGATATCAAGGCCTCGATCAAAGTACGCGGGCTGGATACGGTGCCGAAAGTTACCCGTGACCCGGAAGGTGATGATGTTTATATCTTCAGTGATGGCGGCAATACCCGCTATCAGATTTTGTCCGAACTGTGGCAGGAAACCGGCGATGAGCGTTTTTATCGTGTTCACTGCCTGTTTAAACCGTGGCCGGGCAGATTGCAGTGTGTCATCGGGCATCTGGCGGAAAATGAACTGCGCGGTGAACTCAGTTTTATTGAAAAAGCCCTGGGGGTCTGCAAGGCCAGAACCCTTTTTGAAGTAGAGAAACAGCAGAAAATCACCCAAAGTGAGTTGTCTGCACTACTGGGGGAAGCCGGTTTTCCTGTCAGCCGCAGTTATATCAGCCGGATGGAAGATACCGTGCAATATCTCTATCCGTGGATGCCGGATCTGCTGAACTCGGGGCTGAAGGTACCCCAAATTCGTTTGTTACTGGCATTACGGCAGGATGCCGAGGCTGTCTGGCTGCAACATGTTGTCAGTGCAATATCGGAGCCTGCCTGTTCCTTTGATGCGATTTTTGGTGCCTGTTGCCGCAAATTTGACTCCCCGGAATCCTGGTCGCCGGAGATGTTCCGGGATGAACTTATCGGCGATTTATTGCAGGTATTACCGCACCCGCAGCTGAATTATGACCGCTGGGTACTGGAACTCGATCCGAAGGAAAGTAACCGCCGGCAACTCTTTGGTGAACAGGCCACCCCGCTTGACCCTGTGCCGGAAAAGCCGGATACGCCTAAAGCGGATCGGATTAGGGCGCCAGACAGGGAACCGAACCGGCGAATAATGTCTCAACCCGCCACGGATGCGGAGCAGGCATCGGAGACAACATGCGCTCCGGTCGATAAGACACCCGTGC